>JAGWVM010000071.1 GCA_018970895.1 Lysobacteraceae bacterium
CATACTCCAGCCCCAGTTCGCGCGCCAAGGCCGCCTCCGGCATGCCGGTCATGCCGACCAGGTCGCAGCCGTCGCGCTTCATGCGCGCGATCTCGGCGCGGGTCTCCAGCCGCGGCCCCTGCGTGGCGCCGTAGCAGCCACCGTCGATCGCCGGCACGCCGGCCCGCGCCGCCGCGGCGAGCAGGTCGCGCCGCAGCGAGGCGGTGTAGGGCTCGCTGAAGTCGATGTGCTTCACCTCGGCCCCTTCCACGTCGCAGAAGCTGGTGAACCGGCCGTGGGTGTAGTCGATGATCTGGTCCGGCACCACGATCACCCGCGGCCCCATGTCGTCGCGGATGCCGCCGACGGCGTTGACGCCGACCACCCGGCGCGCGCCGAGCTGGTGCAGCGCCCACAGGTTGGCGCGGTAGTTCACCCGGTGCGGCGGCAGGCTGTGACTCTCGCCGTGGCGGGCCAGGAAGGCCAGCCGTCGGCCGGCGAAGTCGCCGGTGACCACGTCGCCCGAGGCCGGGCCGAACGGGGTCTCCACCAATTGCCGCCGGGTGTTCTCCAGCCCGGGGAAGTTGTACAGGCCACTGCCGCCGATGACGGCCAGATCGATGCTCACGATGTCGGTTCCGGTTCGATGGATCAGGACGCGCGCTCAACCCGCGCGATGAAGTTCTGCAGATGGCGGGCCAGCGCCTCGCGGGTGCGCTCGTCGACCAGCCTGCCGTCGGCGATCTTGGTGTGCGCCTGGAACACCAGCACCTCGCCCTGCGGCTCGACGAGGGCGCCGGCGCGACGCAGCACCAGCCGCAGCGCGTCCTGCGCGCGTACGGTGCCGGTGATGCCGGGGCTGGCCCCGATGATGCACACGCGCTTGCCGGCCAGCGGCGCGGCATCACGGGCCATGCCCTTGCGCGACGCCCAGTCGATCGCGTTCTTGAGCACGCCGGTGATGCCGCCGTTGTACTCGGGCGAGGCCAGCAGCAACCCGTCGGCGGCGGCAATGGCGTCCTTCAGGGCGACCACTTCGGCCGGATCGCCCTCATCCTCCACGTCCTGGTCGAACAACGGCAGGCCGTGCAGGTCGTGGATCACCAGTGTGTGGCCGGACGGCAGCAGCTCGGCCGCGGCGTGCAGCAAGGCGGTATTGAACGAGGCCCGGCGCAGGCTGCCGGAAATACCGAGGAGCTTCATGGCGTGTCTCCCGTGGGGTGGATCCGATCAGTCCTCGCGCAGGGCGTAGATGCCCGGCAGGTTGCGGCCCTGTTCGTGGTAGTCCATGCCGTAGCCGAACACATAGCGGTCCGGCAGTTCGAAGCCATTGAAATCCGAGGCAATGCCCTCGACCAGCCGGTCGTGCTGCTTGGTGCACAGGCTGGCGATCAGCACACGGCGCGCGCCACGGCGCAGGCAGTCGTCGCGCACCGCCTTGAGCGTGTGGCCCTCGTCGAGGATGTCGTCGACCAGCAGCACGGTGCGCCCGTCCATCGGCGCCTGCGGCTCGCGCAGCCAGTGCAGGTCGTGGCCGGTGGTGTCGCCGCGATAGCGGGTGGCGTGCACGTAGTCGAATTCCAGATCGGTGCGGATCGCCAGCGCAAGGTGGCCGGCGAACATCAGCGCGCCGTTCATCACGGTGAGGAACAGCGCCCGCTCGCCGCCGAGCGCCGCATCGATTTCGCCGCCCATGCGGGCGACGGCGGCGTCGATGGCGGCACGGTCGACCAGCAGGTCGGACTTCTTCAGGGCATCGGCGAGCGGCGGCAGGGTCATGCGGGGGTTCCTTCGGCGTCCAGCGCCGTGATGCGCGTGATGAAGCGGTCGCGCTGCGGGTTGTCGGTGAGCGAGTCCCAGCTGGCGCCGATCGCGCCGCGCAGGGCCGCGAGGCGATCAGCTGGGCCCGGCGCGCGGCCGGCCACGGCGGCGATCGCCTCGTCCACCACGTAGGGGAAGCAGGCCAGCACGAGGTCGCAGCCCGCATCGAGATGTGCGTGCACGCGCGCCGCCACGCCGCCGGCGGCCCCGGCCGCGGCCATCGAGATGTCATCGCTGATCACCGCGCCGTCGAAGCCGAGCCGGCCACGCAGGACGTCGCCGATCCACACCGGCGAGAAGCCGGCCGGACGCTCGTCGACCGCCGGATAGATCACGTGCGCCATCATCACCGCCTCCACGCGCGACTCCAGGCACTGCGCGAACGGCACCAGGTCGACCTGCTCGATGGCGGCCAGCGGGCGCGGGTCGATCGCCTGTGCCTTGTGCGTGTCGGCGGCCACCGAACCGTGTCCCGGGAAATGCTTGAGCACGGCGGCCATCCCGGCCAGGTGCATGCCGCGCACGTAGGCCTGGCCCAGCTCGGCGGCCACCGCCGGATCGGCGTGGAAGGCGCGCAGGCCGATCGCCGCGTTGCCGCGGGCGAGGTCCACCACCGGCGCGAAGCTGAAATCCACGCCCATGGCGCGCAGTTCGCTGGCCATCACCCAGGCGTGCTCCTCGGCCAGCCGCACGGCGTCGAGCGGATCGCGGTCGTACGCCGCGCCCACCTTGGCCAGCGCCGGCAGCCGGGTGAAGCCGTCGCGGAAGCGTTGCACCGGACCGCCCTCCTGGTCGACCGCGATCAGCATGTGCTCGCCGCCGACCTCGCGGATCGACTCGACCAGCGCGCCCAGTTGTTCACGCGAGGCGAAGTTGCGGGCGAACAGCAGCACGCCGGACACACCGGGCGCGACCAGCCAGTCGCGCTCGCGCCGCTCCAGGACGAGCCCGGCCAGACCGATCATCAGCATGCGGGGGGTTCTCCGTCGAGGGCGTCGCGTTCGTCGGGCGTCCAGCGCGCATAAGGGTACGCAATGAGGTTGACGTTGTAGTAGCGCGCCAGCGTGCTGACCTCGCGACCGAGCCAGTCCGGCCGCGGGAACGGCGCATCCACGGCGGGCAGCTCGATCTCGGCCACCAGCAGCCCGGCGTTGTCGCCCTCGAACTCGTCGATCTCGAACAGCACCCCGTCGACGGTCACGTAGTGGCGCTGCTTGGCCAGCACGCCGTCGCAAAGCGTGGCGAGCATGGCCTCGGCGTCGGCCACCGGTACCGCGTATTCGAACTCGGCGCGGGCGATGCCGAGCTGCGCCGACTTGATGTTGAGCCAGGCCCGGTCGCCGGCGATGCGCGCGCGCACCGAGGACCTCGCCGTGCCGTCACGCAACGCCTGAGCACCGACCAGATAGCCCTGGGCCATCCGCTCGGTGCGCTCGATGCGCGCACGCCAGCTGTCGCCGGCGAGGAGGAATTTGCGTTCGATCTCCAGTCCCATGGCGGCCGGCCTCAGCGCTCGAACAGCGCGATGGATTCGACGTGTGCGGTGTGCGGGAACATGTCCATCACCCCCGCCGCGGCCAGCCGGAAGCCGTGCCTCTGGACAAGGATGCCGGCGTCGCGGGCCAGCGAGGCCGGATGGCAGGACACGTAGACGATGCGCCGGGTCGCCTTGTGCGGCAGATACTCCAGCACCTTGTCCGCACCGGCGCGCGGCGGATCGAGCAGCAGCTTGTCCCACGGCTGGCGGGCCCACGCGGTGCCGCGCTGGTCCTCGAACAGGTTGGCCACGTGGAAGCTGGCGTTGGCCAGCCCGTTGCGCCGGGCGTTCTCCGCGGCGCGCTCGACCAGGCCGTGCTCGCCCTCCACGCCGACCACTTCGGCGACCCGGCGGGCGATCGGCAGGGTGAAGTTGCCCAGGCCGCAGAACAGGTCCAGCACGCGGTCGGTCGGCTGCGGATCGAGCAGTTCCAGCGCCCGCGCCATCATCTTCGCGTTCATGCCGGCGTTGACCTGCACGAAGTCCAGCGGGCGGAACGCCAGCTCCACGTCCTGAACGCCCTCGCCCGCCGCGATGCGGAAGGCCAGCCGGTGATCGGCCGGCCACAGCGGGTGCACGCTGCTGACGCCGCCCGGCTGCAGGTAGATGGCGAAACCCTGCTGCTGGCCGAAGGCCACCAGGGCGGCGCGGTCGCGCTCGCCCAGCGGGTTCATGTGGCGGACCACCAGCGCCATGCTGTCGTCGCCGGCGGCGAACTCCACCTGCGGGATGTCGCGCGCGGCCTCCAGCGAACCGATCAGCTCGGCCAGCAGTCCGATCTTCGGTCCCAGCGCCGGGTGCACCACTTCACAGTGACTGATGTCGGCGACGAAGTGCGGGTTGGCCTCCTCGCGGAAACCGACCAGCACGCGCTCCTTCTTCGGCACATGGCGCACCGACAGCCGACCCTTGCGACGATAGCCCCAGGGCGCATCGGTCAGCGGCTCCAGCCAGCGCACCGGCTCGACCTTGCCGATGCGCGCGAAGTTGTCGGCGAGCACCTGCTGCTTGGCATGGATCTGCGCCACGGCGTCCATGTGCTGCAGCGAGCAGCCGCCGCAGGCGCCGAAATGGCGGCACTTCGGTTCGACGCGGTGCGGCGAGGGCGCGATCACCTCCATCACCTCGGCCTCGTCGAAATGCCGATGGCGCTTGCGGATGCGCAGGCTGACCTGCTCGTCGACCAGCGCGCCGCTGACGAACGTGGTCTTGCCCTCGATGCGGGCGACGCCGCGACCGTCGTGGCCGAGCGCGGTGATGGTGGCGTGGATCTCTTGCATGACGCTCCAAAACAGCGCGCCCGGGTCGTGGCGGACCCGGGCGCGTCGATCGGGTGGATATTGGCGGCGCCGACGGCGCGCCTACTTGCGCTTCCAGGCGCCCGAAGCGTCCTGATAATACCAGCCGGCCGGCGCCCGCTCGATCCAGCCCTTGGCGAAGGTCGCCTGGATCTTCGACTGCCACTCGGGGTGCCCGTTGGCGTTCGCCACCTCGCGGTAGAGCGCGGCGCGGTCACGGTTCTCCTCCGCCACGGTGGCATTGACCTGGGCCCGCTGGCTTAGCGGCACCATGGAGGCGTCGCGTACGGCCACCATGCCGTCATGGGTGAAACCCACCGCCCCGCTGGCGAACAGCGCGCTCAGGGTGCTGTTGAAGCGGGCCTGCATGCGCTGGCGGATCGCATCGGTGGTGGCGTTCTCGATGCGGATGTTCGGCACGTCGCCGGCATACGCAGCCGGTACCAGCAGGTCCAGCAGCATCGCCGACGGTCCCGCGCCCGGCCTGGCCGGCGGCGGCGTGGAGGACGAGGGGGCGGGCGCCGGCGCCGCCTTGTCGAGCACGGTTCCGATGAACTGGTCGGCCGCCTTCTGCGCGGCGGCCTCGGGGAAGTAGACGTTGATGGTGACGCACCCCACCAGGGCGACCATCACCGTGGCCAGCAGTCCAATGAATATCTTCCGCATGATCAGCTCCGTGGGTGGGGAAAGAGGGGTCAGCGCACCTGCGGACCGCCGCTCGCGACCGCCGCCTTGAGACGACGGACCAGGGTGGGCCAGTCCACGTCGGACTCGTGGCCGATGACTTCGAGATGCGGCAGGCCGCTACCCTCAACGATAGTGTAGCCGTCCGCGGTCGGCTTCAGCCCGCTCATGTGACAGAGCGAGCCCTGAAGCCGGCAGTTCAGCCCGATGCGCTTGTAGCCGAAGGTCTTGAACAGTTTCAGCACCGCCCCCTGCAGACCGGCCGCAACGCCACCGCCGCCTACCGTCGTCAGGTTGTTCACGGCACGCTGACTGATCCGCCCGCCCTCACCAGCGAGCAACTGCGCATCGAAGGCTACCGGCTGCCAGTTGACCAGCCGCAATCCGCTGACGTGCCCGTCGAGCGGGCCGGTGATGCTGCCGAAGTCGAACACACTGGTAATCGCGCCCAGGTCCAGCCCACGCATGGTGATGTCGCCGGCGAGTGCGGGGTTGTCCCCGAACGGCTGCTGCAGGGACAGTCCGGTAACGTCGACAAACCCGCCGAAAACGTTGACGGAGAGTCCTCCGTCCAGCGCGATCCGATCGTCGCTCACGGACAGACCGGTGATCGCGCCGCCGAGCGTCCCCGGGAAAGCCGGCCACCCCATGGCGCGGCTGAAGGCGGCCATGTCGACCCCGCTGACCGCCAGCGACGCGTCCACGCGCTGGCCCTTCGCCGCAGCCGGGGACCACGACAGCTGGCCCACCCGCACCGTGCCCCCGAGCAGATTGATGCCGAGAGGTTGCTGCAGCGCGAGCACGCCGTCATCGCTTTGCCAGGTCGAACGCGCCGGGCCGCCGGCCAGCTTGTAGACGCTCAGTGCCTGCCAATCCAGGTCCGTCGACTGACGGGTTCCGTGGCGACCCCAGTCGAGGCCGCCCCTGAGGCCGAGCACGGCAAAGCGTCCGTTGCCATCGGCGACGTCCAGGCCGTCGGTATCGAAGTCGAAGGCATGCAGCCCGTCGTCGCGCAGGTCCAGCGACGCCTCCAGCTCGCCGCGAACGGTCATGTCGCGCAGGCCCAGCGTTGCCAGCCATGCCTTGCCGTAACGGTCGTAGGCAGCAGGCAGATCGAGCTGCAGGCGGGACAACTGCAGCGAGCGCAGGTTGCCTCGGGCGTCGAATGCCATCGCACCATTGAGCGCCATCGCGTCGGGATCGCCGATGCGCAGACGCTCGATCGACAATGCTCCGGCATCGGCGCGCGCGTCCATCGACAGTTGCACGGCATGGTCGGGAAGGTTTGCGTAGATCGGTCCGAGCAGCAGCTCGCCACCGCGCAGCGTGCTTTCCAGATTGATCCGGGCGGGTCCCTGGGTGCTATCGAACGTGAACCGCCCACTGCCGGCCAGTCCCTGCGTGGCAAGCTTGCCGCTGGTTGAGTCGGCACCCAGCGCGGCCACGCTGAACCGGCCCGACGCCTGCAGGCCCGGCGCGCGCTGGTCCAGCGCCATCAGCGCGTCGATGCGACCCCCGGTCGCGCGACCGGACCACACGGTCCCGAGCAGGCCCTGCAGCCAGGCGAACGGAAGCTTGTCGAGCTGGATCTGTGCGTGCGTGGGCTGGTCCAGCGGCACGGCTATCGTCGCCTGCGCCGCGCCTTGATGCACGTCCAGCAGCAACGTGTTGGCCGCCACGTCGACCTGCAGGTCGACCGTGGCATTGCTCATCGCGCCCCCGGGTGCGCTCCTGAGCTGCAGCACACCGGCAAGCAGCCAGCGGTTGCCCGGGTCGCGCCTGAGCACACCATCGAGATGGAGGGGGACGCGACGCCAACCCATGGCAGGCAGGTCCAGACGGTCGGCGTCCAGGCGCACATGGAGTCCGCCACCGGCTACCGGCGCGATGTCTCCGCTGACCTGATCCAGGGTCGCTCCGGGCAACTGCAGCGTCCGCGCCGCGAATGCCGCACCGGCATGTGCCCGCCCTGCGCACAGGCCGAGCAGCAACAGCAGGACAACCGAGATGCGGCTTGATCGGGATTCCATGTCCCGCCATTCTGCCAAAGTCTGCTGAACGACAAGGACCCGGTCATGACGCACCCCTCGCCCGCCCTCCCGGCCGCCGGAACGGATTCGCTCGCACCCGTGGTCCTGGTGGCGGACGATGACGCGGCGAGCCGACGCTTCCTGCACGACGCGCTGCAGGGCCTGGGTGCGCGCGTGATCGGGTGCAGCGACGGTCCGCAGGCGCTGCAGGCCGCCACGGTCGAGCGGTTCGATCTGTTGCTGCTCGACTGCCGGATGCCCGGGGCGGGTGCACGCGACGTACTCGCGGCCCTGCGCGATGATCCGACGACCGCGTCGAGCCGGTCGCCCGCCGTCGCCACTACTGCCGAGCTCGACCCGGCACTCGGCGCGCAGCTGCTGGCGGAAGGCTTCGCCGACCTCCTGCTCAAGCCCTGCCGGATCGAGGACCTGAAGCGGGTGCTGGGCTTCAGCCCTGCGATCATGGACCGATTGCCCCTGCTGGACGACAGCGCCGCCCTGCTGGCCAGTGGCGACCCGGCGACGATGACCGCACTGCGACAGCTGCTTCAGCAGGAGCTGCTCGTGCTGTGCAATGAACTGGACCAGCTGGGCGCGGATCCGCAGGGGCTGCGCGAGCGCCTGCATCGGCTGCGCTCATCGTGCGGTTTCTGCGGGGCGACGACTCTCGCCGAGCATGCCGCCTCACTGCAGCAGTCGCTGGCGCAGCACGCCGGCAGCACCGGGCCCGGGATCGAGCGCTTCCGCCACGCGCTGGTCGACACGCTGCGCGCCCTCGACCGGCCGCGACCGGCAGGCTGAGGGATATCAGCGCACCGGTGACCCGCCGGCCAGGACGTGCCAAGACCGAAGCTCGCCGCCACCAAGGTGGAAGCGGATCAGCTCGCGCATCATGCCGCGCAGCGCGTGCTGACCGGCAGGCTCCGGTGGCACGTCCGCGGCCAGCGCGAGCAGCCAGGCGCCCAGCAGCGTACCGCCGGTCGTGCCCGCACAGGGCTCGGGCCCGGACTCCGCTCGATAACGGTAGTGCGCCTCCGGCCGGAGCGGTTGCGCGGTCCCCGACTCATGCTCGAGCACCAGCTGGTAACCCAGTGCAGCGAGCAGATCCCGCTCGAAGCGGCGCAGGGTCCAACCCGGCGGCTCGCCGTTGGCGAGGCGTGCCAGCGTGATGGCATAGGCGTCGAACACCCCTGGCTGCGGATCCTGCCGGCCGGTAAGCCGGACCAGCAGCTCATTGAGATAGAGCCCTGCCAGGCCCACGTCGCCGCCGAGGCGGCGCGCCGGTCCTGCCGGTTCGGCCGCGCGCAGGGTCGCCAGCTCGCCGCGCAGCAACAGGTCCATCGCCAGCGGCTGGAACGGCTCCAGCGTTGCCCGCAGCGAGCGGCCGCGTTCGCTGCGCACCCCTCGCGCGATCACGCCGATCCGGCCATGGTCGCGGGTCAGGCACTCGAGCAGCAGCGAGGTCTCCCGGTAGGCCCGGGCATGCAGCACGAACGCAGGCTGCTGGTCGACTCGCACCGGTTGCCTCAGTCCGTGTAGCCGAGGCGCTTGAGCATGCCCTCGTCGTCCACCCAGCCCTCACGGACCTTGACCCACAGCTTGAGGAACACCTTGCGCTCGAACATCGCTTCCATGTGGCGCCGTGCCGCACTGCCGATCGCCTTGAGCTGGGCGCCGCCCTGTCCGATCACGATGGCCTTCTGGCCTTCGCGCTCGACCCAGATCACCGCGTGGATCTCCGCCACGCCATCGGGACGGTCGGCAAAGCTTTCGATCTCCACCGTCGTGGCATACGGAAGCTCCTGGTCCAGCCGCAGCATCAGCTGCTCGCGCACCATTTCGGCAGCGAGGAAGCGTTCGCTGCGGTCGGTGACCTCGTCTTCGCCGTACACCGGCGGCTGCACCGGCAGGCGCGCCAGCAGCGCGCGCTCGAGCTCGGGCAGGCCCTTCTTCTTGAGCGCGCTGACGTAGTGGATCTCGTCGAAGGCGTGGGTTTCAGCCAGTTTGGCCACGAACGGCAGCAACACGCCCTTGTCCTTGCTCAAGTCGACCTTGTTGATCACCAGCAGGCGCGGTACCGCCTGCTCCACCAGTGCGGCATAGACGGCTTCGTCCTCGTCGGTCCAGCGAGCCGCCTCGATCACCTGCACGGCCACGTCGACGTCGCTGATCGCCGATCGCGCGGCACGATTGAGGCTGCGGTTCATCGCGCGCTTGGCGCCACGGTGCAGGCCGGGCGTGTCGACATACAGGATCTGCCCCGCCGCGCTGGTGTTGATGCCCAGGATGCGGTGACGGGTGGTTTGCGGCCGCGGACTGACGATCGACAGGCGAAAACCGATCAGCGCATTGAGCAGGGTCGACTTGCCCACGTTGGGGCGCCCGGCCAGGGCCACCAGCCCGCAGCGGTAGTCCTCGTGCGGCAACTCGCGCGGAGCCTGGTCGAAATCGGGCAGGTCGATGGGGGTGTTCATGGTCTTCGTTCTTTGGGGGGTATGGCGCCAGCATCGCGCCGCCGGGGCGTCGGCGCCAGCAGCCGGTCAGTCTTTCGACATTTCCAGCAGTCGGGAAAGCACCGTTTCGGCGGCCTCCTGCTCGGCCGATCGACGGCTCGAACCGGTGGCTTCAGCCTGAACCGACTGCGGCTCGGTTACCACGCAGCGCACGTCGAAGTGTTTGGCATGGTCGTCGCCGTGGCTGGCGATCAGTTCGTAGCGCGGCAACGGCAGCCCCATCGCCTGCAGGTGCTCCTGCAGCCGGGTCTTGGCGTCCTTGGATGAACGCGGCAGCGAGGCAATCCGCCCGGAAAAGAGCTTGTGCACGACGTCCCTGCAGGCGTCGAATCCGCCATCCAGGTAAACAGCGGCGATCATTGCCTCGAACGCATCGGCGAGGATCGACTCCCGCCGGAACCCGCCACTCTTCAATTCGCCCGGACCGAGCCGGAGCCGGTCGCCCAGCTCCAGCTCACGTGCGATTTCCGCGAGTGCCTGGCCGTTCACCAGCTGCGCGCGCAAGCGAGAAAGCTCCCCCTCGCTGGCATGGGGATGGGCCTCGTAGAGCATCTCGGCGATGATCATCCCGAGGAAGGCATCGCCGAGGAACTCCATCCTCTCGTTGTTCGGCCGGCCGACGCTGCGGTGGGTCAGCGCCAGATCAGCCAGGGAGGGATCCCGGAAACGGTAGCCGAGCGCCAAGAATCACTCGCCCACGGTGCCAGGCAGCTGCACGCTGTTGTCGAAATGCAGCAGGAAATCGATGTTGGCGATGAACGGCACCTGCTTGTCGTAGCTCACCGTCAGCGTGTACGCGCCATTGTTCCGGGTCACGTTGATGTCGCTCGGAGTCACGGTGGCATCGTCGACGTACTGGAAGCTCATTTTGAACATGAGGTCCCGCCGGATCGCGTCCACCGAACGATCGCCGCCGCCGTCGGTGGCGATCTGGTTCATCGCTTTCTTCACGCCCATGAATTCGATGTAGGACGGCACCAGCTTCATGGCCATGAAGCCGAAGAAGGCCACGATGATCAGGATGAACAGGAAGCCGATCAGCGTGATGCCCGACTGCTTTGATTTCATAGTCCCCTCGCTCCGCCGCTCAGCGGCTTCCCCTCGGTGATGTAAGTCCCGGTGCGCCGTCGAACCGGTGCGCGTCCGGACGCTCCGCCGATTCTGCACGCCGACGCGGCGATCGTCACGCGCAACCTGTCGCGGAATCAGTGGATCAGCGTGCCGATGCGTTTCCAGTCGACCAGGCCGGTGTGCAGGCCGCGCCAGCTGAACCAGATCAGGAACGCCTTGCCGGCCAGGTTCTTTTCGGGCAGGCAACCCCACCAGCGGCTGTCCAGGCTGTTCTCGCGATCGTCGCCCATCACCAGGTAGCAGCCGGGCGGCACCCTGGAGGGCACCAGCGCGTTGGGGATGGCGTTGGTCGACATGCGCGCCGGCATTCGCGCGACCAGATGATTGACGGTCTTGCCGTCCGCACCCGGCAGGTGCTCGGTCCAGATCGATGCGCCGTAGTACAGCAGCTCCGCATCTTCGGCACGCTGCGGGTTGCCGATGTACGGGCCGAGCTCATCGGACTTCACCGGCTTGCCATTGATCACGATCTGGCTGTCACGCACCTCGATGGTATCGCCGGGCAGCCCGATGATCCGCTTGATCCAGTTCTGGCTCTGCACCGGCAACGCGTCGGCAGGACAACGATCGTCCGGACCCAGCCGCGGCGGACCATTCTCGTCGCCACCGACCCGGGTCAGCTTGCCAGAGGCATCGCGGCACAGGTAGCCGGGGAAGCGGAACACCACCACGTCGCCGCGCTTGGGTTCGCCGATATCGAGGAACTTGGTGTTGAACGCGGGCAGGCGCAGGCCGTAGGCGAACTTGTTCACCAGGATGAAGTCACCCACATCCAGCGTGGGCATCATCGAGCCGGAGGGGATGCGGAACGGCTCGGCCACGAACGAACGCAGCAGCAACACCACGAACACCACCGGAAACAGCGAGCGGGCCCAGTCCACCGGCACCGGATCGCGGTACTCGACTCCGGCCGCATCCAGCCTCGCCTTGCGGCGGCGGTAAAGCAGCAGCCGATCCAGTCCCCACACCACGCCGAACAGCACGGTCAGGCCGAGCAGGATGGCGGAAAAATCGAAATCCATGTGTTGCTCCGTCAGCGGGAATGCCCGGCGCCGGCACGCGGCGCCGGCGGATGGCCCCTATGGCCTACTTGTCCACCTTCAGCACCGCCAGGAAGGCCTCCTGAGGGATCTCCACGCGGCCGACCTGCTTCATGCGCTTCTTGCCTTCTTTCTGCTTTTCCAGAAGTTTCTTCTTGCGGCTCACGTCACCGCCGTAGCACTTGGCCAGCACGTTCTTGCGCAGTGCCTTGACGGTGGAACGTGCAATGATCTGCGCGCCGATCGCCGCCTGGATCGCGACGTCGAACTGCTGGCGCGGAATCAGGTCCTTCATGCGCTCGACCAGCTCGCGGCCGCGGCGCTCGGCGTGGACGCGATGCACGATCAGGCTGAGCGCGTCCACGCGATCGCCGTTGATCAGCACGTCGGTGCGCACGAACGGGCCGGCCTCGAAGCGGTCGAAGTGATAGTCCATCGAGGCGTAGCCGCGCGACACCGACTTCAGGCGGTCGAAGAAATCCAGGACCACCTCGGCCAGCGGAATCTCGTAGGTGATCTGCACCTGGGTGGCCAGATACTGGATCGAGCGCTGCACGCCGCGTTTCTCCTCGCACAGCGTGATGATGTTGCCGATGTAGTCCTGCGGCGTGAGGATGCTCGCCACGACGATCGGCTCGCGGATCTCGTCGATCTGCGGCACCGGCGGCAGCTTGGCCGGGTTGTCCAGCGACATCACGGTGCCGTCGGTCTTGAGCACTTCGTAGACGACGGTCGGCGCGGTGGTGATCAGGTCCAGGTCGTACTCGCGCTCGAGCCGTTCCTGCACGATCTCCATGTGCAGCATGCCGAGGAATCCGCAGCGGAAGCCGAAGCCCATCGCCTCGGACGACTCCGGCTCGAAGAACAGCGCCGCGTCGTTGAGGCGCAGCTTGTCCAGCGCCTCGCGCAGTGCCGGGTAATCGTCGGCGGAGACCGGGAACAGGCCGGCGAACACGCGCGGCTGCATGGTCTGGAAACCGGGCAGCGGCTTGTCGGCGGGCTTGCCGGCCAGGGTCAGCGTGTCGCCGACCGGGGCGCCGTGCACGTCCTTGATCGAGGCGGTGATCCAGCCCACCTCGCCCGCACCGAGCTTCGCCAGCTTCTTGCGCTTGGGCGTGAACACGCCCAGCTCGCCGACCTCGTGGGTGCGTCCGGTGGACATCACCAGCAGCTTGTCGCCGGGCTTGATCTCGCCCTGCATCACGCGCACGAGCGACACCACGCCGAGGTAGTTGTCGAACCACGAATCGATGATCAGCGCCTGCAGCCGGTCGGTGTCGCGCGGCTTCGGTGGCGGGATGCGATGGATGATCGCCTCCAGCACTTCGATCACGTTCTGGCCGGTCTTGGCACTGACCGGGATGGCATCCGAGGCGTCCAGCCCGATGACTGCCTCGATCTCGCCCTTGGCCTTCTCGATGTCGGCGGTGGGCAGGTCGATCTTGTTGAGGACGGGAATGACCTCCAGACCCTGCTCGATCGCGGTGTAGCAGTTGGCCACCGACTGCGCTTCCACGCCCTGGGCCGCGTCCACCACCAGCAGCGCGCCCTCGCAGGCGGACAGCGAGCGACTGACCTCGTAGCTGAAGTCGACGTGGCCCGGGGTGTCGATGAAGTTGAGCTGGTAGGTCTTGCCGTCACGCGCCTTGTACGGCAGCGACACCGACTGCGCCTTGATGGTGATGCCGCGCTCGCGCTCGATCGGGTTGTTGTCGAGCACCTGGGCTTCCATCTCCCGCTCGGAGAGCCCCCCGCAGAGCTGGATGATGCGATCGGCGAGCGTGGACTTGCCGTGGTCGATGTGCGCGATGATGGAGAAGTTGCGGATCAGTTCCATGGGCTACGCTGTCAGCTTGCACCGCCACGGAGAGGCCACGACGGCGCCCCCCGGGTTGACGGCAATAACCACGCATTATCGCATGGAACGCGCACCAGCCACCGCCCCGGGACCGCTTCCGGCCCCGGGGCGGTGACGTCCTACTTGCCGCCCGGCACCGTGATGCCGATGAAGCTGCTCTGATCCCCGCGACGCACCAGCAACAGCACGGTACTTCCTGCCTTGACGTCCCTGGTGGCCGCCTTGAAGTCGGCAACGCTGCCGATCGCGTGCTGGTCGACCCGCAGAATCACGTCGCCGGGCCGCAATCCCGCCTGAGCGGCCGCCTCGCCGCTGATATCGGTCACCTGCACGCCTTCACCGGCACGCAGGCCCATCTGTTTGCGATCATCGGCGCCGATCGCCCCGACCGTCAGGCCGAGCGCCCTGGCTCCGGTCATCGAGGCTTCGACGCCCCCCGTGGACGACACCGCATCCGGATCACGGGGCGCCGAGCCCACGGTCACCTCCAGCGTCCGGTGCTTGCCGTCACGCAGGATGTCCACCGGCACCCGGGTACCCGGCTTGGTCAGGCCCACCAACGGCGGCAGGTCACCCGGCTGGTCGATCTCGTGACCGTTGTACTTGAGGATGATGTCGCCGGGCTCGATGCCGGCCTTCTCCGCCCCGCTGTCGGGACTGACCTGGGTCACCGCCGCTCCGGCCCCGCGGTCGAGCTTGTACACCTTGACCATGTCGTCGCTGATGCCCTGCACCATCACGCCAAGCTGGCCGCGGGTGACGAAACCCTTGGTCTTGAGCTGTTCCACGGCATTCATCGCCACGTCGATCGGGATGGAGAACGCCACGCCCTGGTAACCACCGGTATTGGAATAGATCTGCGAATTGATGCCGACCACCTGACCCTGCAGGTTGAACAGCGGACCGCCGGAATTGCCGCGGTTGATCGGCACGTCGGTCTGGATGAACGAGGTGTAGGGCTGGTCGCCGCTGCCCAGGTTGCGTCCGATCGCGCTGACGATGCCCTGGGTCACGGTGTAATCGAAGCCGAACGGGGAGCCGATCGCCAGCACCCACTGGCCAGGCCTGAGCGATTGCGAGTCGCCGATGTGCACCGTCGGCAGCTTGTCCGGGACGTTCACCTTGAGCAGCGCGATGTCGTACTGCGGGTCGGTCCCCACCACTTTGGCGGTCAGCGTGCGCCGGTCCTGCAGCCGTACCGTGACGGCATCGGCGTGGTCGACCACATGATTGTTGGTCAGGATGTAGCCGTCGCTGGAGATGATGAAGCCGGAGCCGAGGGAAATGTGCTTTTCGTCCTCCGGCGACGGCATCATCGGCATCCCGAAGAAGCGGCGCAGTATGTCGGCCTGGTCGCCGCCACCGGGCGAATTGCCCATGGCCCGGGGCTGGCTTTGTCCGTTGTACTTGGCCTCGACATGGACCACGGCAGGCGCGTTCTCCTGCACGATGCCGGTGAAGTCGGGAAGCGCGGCGGCAGCCGTGACGGGCGCCATCGCCCGGGCCTGCACGCTGGAAGCAGCCGCGAGGCCGACAAGGATGCTGCAGGCGAGCAGTCGCAAGGGGGGACGACTCATGTTTTCCTCCTCGGGGTTTGGATCAGGCAGGGGGCAACCTCCGGCACTCCACGAGGACGCACCGGATTAATGGTCGGAAAGGACGAAGACGCCGCGGACGAGCCACGCGGCGCCGGATCACTGGGCCGAGGCGGCCTCGCGCACGGGGCGGCGGGCCGTCTGATGGATGGCGCGGGGATCAACCAGCAGCAGGTAGCTGCCGTCGGCGGCGGGAAGCGTGGCCTTGACCCGGTAGGGCGAGATCGACTGCTCGTAGGGTGAGATCGAGTCGCCCTGCGGATACGACGCCATCTGCGTCATGCGCATCGGGTTGCTGTTGCTTAGCCAACGCGGTACCGCGGCCGGGGCCGGCATGGGCGTCGGCACGGGGGCTGTCGCCGCCGGAGCGCTGGCCTGCGCGACCGAAGCTCCGCCCGGGGAAGCATCCACCACCGGTCCGGTCGGGCGGCTGGCCATCAGCGCCACCACCGCGACTCCCGCTGCGATCGCGCCCCCCGCCGAAAGCCTGAACCAGCGACTGCGCCGATGGCCGGCTCCGGATGCCATCACGGTCTCGTCCCCGATCGCGCGCATCACCCGGTCCGCGAACGAGGCCGACGCCAGCGAGGGCAGTTCGCCACGTATCCCGGCCGAGGCCACATGGAAGCGCTCCCAGCGCACCAGCAGTGACCGGTCATGTTCGAGTCGACGCAGCAGGAAGCGAAGCTCCTCGCCAGTCAACTCACCGTCCATGCCGGCAGAAAGGTGTTCGGGTTGGTGGTTCATGCCTGATCCTCGCGATCGGACAACAGGGGGCGCAACTTTTCGTCGATGGCTTCCCGGGCGCGGAATATCCGTGACCGCACGGTGCCGATCGGACACTGCATCGCCTCGGCGATTTCCTCGTAGCTGAGACCGTCGACTTCCCGCAGGGTAATCGCGGTCCGGAGCTCTTCGGGCAGGGCTTGGACCGCGCCGAACACGGTTTGTTCCACCTGCTGTCGCATCAGTTCGCGCTCCGGCGTGGCGGTCTCCTGCATGCGGTCCGAACCGGATACAAAGACCGCATCCTCGGCGTCGATATCGTCCGCCGGCGGGCGGCGGCCCTGCGCCACGAGATGGTTCTTGGCCGTGTTGACGGCGATCTTGTACATCCAGGTGTAGAAAGCGCTGTCGCCACGGAACGAGCCGATCGCCCGCCACGCGCGCACGAAAGCGTCCTGGGCGATGTCCTCGGCCTCGGCGTGATTGTTTGCGTAGCGGGAGACCAGGCCCACGATCTTGTGCTGGTACTTGCGCACCAGCAGATCGAATGCCCGCTTGTCCCCTTTCTGGACGCGTTCGACCAGCGCCCGGTCCAGTTCATTGTCGCCCATCCGGGCCGTCTCCTTGATTGCTGTCGCCACGTGGATCGCGTACCCGACGGAGGGATGGAGGCCGCTCAGACAAGCGGTGCCAAGGCAAGTTCACTCCACCCCCACGGTCCGGGGATGTTGGGGCAATGCCGGTGGCCTCAAGCCGCCGCCGCGTTGCCGGATTCGACCAGCCGCCGGCGTTCGGCCAGCAGCCGGTCGAAACTGGCCTGCGGAAGTGGCCGGCAGAACAGATACCCCTGCAGCTCGTCACACTGGTTGGCTCGCAGGAACTCGAAGTGCTGCTCGATCTCCACGCCCTCGGCAACCACTCCCCGCTTGAGGCGGTGGGCCATTTCGATGGTGGCCCGCACGATCGCCTCGTCGTCCGGATCGATCCCGATGTTGCGCACGAAGCTCTGGTCGATCTTGATGCGGTCGGCCGGCAGCTTGCGCAGGTAATCCAGCGAGGCGGCACCGGTGCCGAAATCGTCGATGGCAATGCGGCAGCCCAGCCGGTGCAGCGCTTCCAGGTTCTCCACCAGGTTGGGCGCCGCCTTGATGCTGATGCTCTCGGTGACCTCCAGCTCCAGCAGGGTCGGATCGAGGCCGCTCTCCTGCAGCGCCCGCACCACGGTGGCCGGCAGCTTGGGCTCCATCAACTGCACCGCCGACAGATTCACGCCCAGGCGCAGGCGCAGGCCGTAGCGGCGCTCCCATTCGTGCGCCTGGCGGCAGGCGGTGCGCAGCACCCACTCGCCGATCGGCACGATCAGGCCGGTCTCCTCGGCCAGCGGGATGAACGACGCCGGGCTGATCGGCCCCAGCTCGGGATGCTCCCAGCGCAGCAGCGCCTCCATCCCGACAATGTCCTCGTCCTGCGCATCCACTTGCGGCTGGTACACCACGCGCAACTCGCCGTTGCCCTGCGCGTGGCGCAGGCGCGAACGCAGTGCCACGCCGTGTTCGCGGGCGTATTCGGGACTCACCTCGTAGATACGGCAGGCATTGCGGCCGTCGCGCTTGGCCGCGTACATCGCCTCGTCGGCATGCTTGAGCAGGGTTTCGGCGTCGGAGGCATCGTCAGGGAAGAAACTCACGCCAACCGACACGCTGACCTGCAGCCGGGCGCCGCCATCGAGCAGCAGCGGCTCGACCATCGCCTGCAGGATCTTGTCGGTGACGCGCTGCACGTCGTCGTTCTTCACGATGTGGCGCAGCACCACGGTGAACTCGTCACCGGCGTAGCGCGCCAGCGTGTCGGAGGCGCGCACACAATGGCGCAGCCGCCTGGTCACCTCCTGCAGCACCTGGTCGCCGGCGCCATGGCCGTGGCTGTCGTTGATCGCCTTGAAATGATCCAGGTCCACGAACAGCACGGCGAAGCATTCGCCGTTGCGCACGGCCTCGCGCAGGATGGTGTCCAGCCGGTCGGCGAACAGCAGCCGGTTGGGCAGGCCGGTGAGCGCATCGACCAGGCCCTCCGCCCGGCCCTGCTCGCGGGTCAGGCCCAGTTCCAGCCACTGCGCAAAGCGCGCCGCCACGCAGCGCAACAGCGGTTCGACCACCGCCATCTCGCCA
>JAGWVM010000220.1 GCA_018970895.1 Lysobacteraceae bacterium
GACCAGCCGGGGCGGGAGCGGGAGCAGGGGCTGGGGCTGGGGCTGGGGCCGGCGCCGGGGCCGGAGCAGGAGCCGGAGCCGGAGCTGGGGCCGGAGCCGGGGCGGGGGCCGGAGCAGGAGCAGGAGCAGGAGCAGGAGCAGGAGCAGGAGCAGGAGCCGGAGCCGGAGCCGGGGCCGGAGCAGGAGCAGGGGCCGGAGCCGGGGCCGGAGCAGGAGCAGGAGCAGGAGCAGGGGCCGGAGCCGGGGCCGGGGCGGGGGCCGGCGCAACCGTCGGAGCCGGCGTCACGGTACCGCCACCGTCCACGTTGAACGCAAGCACACCACTGGCGGTGGCCATGAACGTGCCACCGGCCGTGATGCTCACCTGCTGCTGCCCGTTCACGCTGGCCACCGTCACCGAATAACCGGTCTGGGGAACCAGCTCGGTGATCACGTGGCTGGCCGCATTGGCGGGGACGCTGTAACTGATGGTGCCACTCATCGGCGTGCCGGCAGCGCCGGCGCTGTTGATCACGACATCGTTGCCGCTGCTCGCGGCAAGGTACACGCCCACGATGTTGCCGGCGTTGACGGTGACCGGGCTGGCAGTCGCCACGCTCGCCGCCGACGACGAGGTATCAAACACGTTCAACCACTGCTGGCTGAGGGCCGAGGTCGGCGCGCGCTCCTGCACCTGCCACACCTTCACCGGATTGCTGCCCGGATACAGGCCTGTGGTGGTGGTGGCCGCGTTGGCAGGCAGCACCGTGGTCATGGCACCGGCGTACGTCCCGTTGTAGGTCACGTCCAGCCGCGTCTCGCCGGCGGGCGCCGTGCCCTGGGTCGGGCTGGCCGGGAAGTGCCAGGCCAGGTACTGGTCGTAGGCGCTGCTGCCGGCCGTGGTCCGGTCATGAACGACGAAGCGGTTCGGCCGCAGGTAGACGACCTCGCGCGACCAGCCTGCCACCGCCGGACCGGCGGAGAACGTGCGATACATGTCCTCGATATGTTCGGCGCGGGTGTAGACGTACTCGCCGCCATCCTCGTAGGCGGCCACGTGCGTGCGGACCTGGTTGTCCTCGGTGGTTGCCGCGATCTGGCCGCCGGGCTCGACGATCTTGCCGCTGCTTTTATTGAACACGTAGAAGATGTTGTAGAGCTCGCGGTTGCCCATGTAGAGCGTGCCGTCGGCGCTGCCGTAGTTGTCGTTGTAGATCTTGTCCTCGTCGGCGCTGCCGGTGGAACCATGCACCATCCAGCCACCCGCATTCACCAGCAGCGGGGTGTTGCCGCGCGTCAGCGCCACGCTGCCCTGGTCGAAATACTGCTCGCCCTGCGCAGGAGCGTTGGTGTACGGACCAGCGCGGAACGACATCCAGCTGGCACCGGTACTCCAGTCGGAGCGCGCCGACACGGCGTTCATGCCCCGGGCGAAGTAGGACACCGGCAGGGAGTCGAGCGACGTCGTCGGGGCAGAGGGATTGGTTTCCAGGAACAGCAGCCAGGGCGCGGAGGAGTTGAAGCCATTGGTGGCCGCACTGATCTCGTTGACGTACTGGTGGAGCACGCCCACCTCGGGCGAATTCCAGAAGCCGCTCTCGCCCAGCACCACTTCGGCCAGGCCCACCTGGGTGGTACCCGGCATGCCGATACCAACCGGTGAACCGTCCGCATGGTTCATGTCGCGGTCGTCGAAATAGGCGCGCGACGGCCAGGTGAAGTGGATCAGGTAGTCGGCGTTGTCGGTCGGGTAGCTGAAAGGTGCGACCGAAGCGTGGACGATATCCGTGCCGGTGGCGGTCATCACTTCGCGCGCCGGCAGGCTCATGTTGAAGATACCCAGCGGTGCGTAGTTGGCGAAGCCCTCCGGCCAGCCACCGCCGGCCAGGTGCTTGGCGTAGTAAGGCTGCACCCGCTGGGCGAACTGGTTGGTATACCAGTCGTTCCACTGCGCCGGGGCGCTGGGGTTGTCCCCGTAGGTGCCCAGCGCAATCGCCGCCTTGGCGTGGAAATAGCCCGCAAAGTAGTTGCTCTGCGGGTGGTTGTATTCGAACGTCTGGGTTTCGAACGAGGTCACCCAGGCGTTGGCCGTGGTGTAGACCTGGATCCGCTGCGCCGGGGTCAGCAGGTCGTACAGCCAGTCGTAGCCCAGGCCGAAGCCGACGCCGTAATTGCGTATCGCGTAGCCGTCGTCGCTGTTCGGGTTCCAGCCCTGGTTGCCGCTGGCGGTGGAATAAGGGGTGGACATCTTCATCAGGATGTCGACCGCCTTGGCGCCATAGGTGGCGGCCGCGGTCGGATTGCTGGTCTTCAGGGTCTGGTAGCACAGCGCCTCGGACATCAGCGCCGGCAGGTAGGACTCGCCCTGATAGCCCGAACCGATGTCGGGCAGGTTCGGATAGGCGTTGCCCGTCGGGTAGTTCACGGTGCCGCCGATGTACGAATCGCAGACAGACTTCAGCATCTGCCACTCGGGCGTGTTGGCTGCCGCATTCTGGCGAAGTGCTGCAAGCGTCGACGTATCAAGGATCATGCGGGGATGCGCCGCAGTCACGACGGGTGCCGTGGCGGCAAAAGCGCTCGAGGACACCGTGGTGGCAAGCAGCGCGAAAAGCATGGCGCAGCCGCCGGCACCGACGCCGCGCAGGTACTTGGACGGCTTGGTCAGAGCGCGCCGATTCCTGGACGCAGCCGGGGCCGAGACGAGGGCGCGCGCTGCACGCCCCGCCTTGTTGCGGGGAGAGTTCATTCAAGTACTCCAAGACTCTTTGTTTCCGCGGACGCTTGCGACGAGCCTTCGTCTGTCACACGGGGGGAATAGATCCGGGGCCGATCTGAGGTGGCACGTTACGCAGAAGAGTCGTGGCCAATTGTTAGCCACCTCACATAGCGATGTGAGTAGAGCGTGATGACGCGCACGCTTCGCGAAGTTGGGTGCGAAAGGCAGCCAATATGCCCTTGCGGAACCGGGGCATGCCGATGTGGGCAACTGGTCTTGGGCGCGCCCGATAGATTGCACGGGTAGACGGTCGGAACGAACCCGGCTGGTCGGGACGCTTCATCGACACCATGCGCGCCGGAGCTCGGTGGCACGTCGCTGCGGAACGGGGATTGGGTACTCGCCGGATTCAGCATCCAGGCCGCGCCGGCCCGGTCGGCGTCGCCAACCGGGTTTCAGTGATCGATGATCGCGGACACGTGGGGCTTGCTCGCCATGGACACAGCAAGCTCGATCTGCCCATCGACGATGGGCGCCATCACCATGCAGAGCGGAGCGCAGCAGACCCTGTCAGCCATGAGCCAGGGAGCCCCTGGCTCTGTGCTGCACTCATCGAGTTACCTGTTCAGCGCTTGCAGGTACTCACGCCGATCAGCTTGTACAGCGGGCAGAAGTTGACCAGTCCGGTGGCCAGCGGCACCACGCCGATCCACGCCCACACCGGGCCGCCGGTGACC
>JAGWVM010000221.1 GCA_018970895.1 Lysobacteraceae bacterium
CATGTGGCACGAGTTGCAGCTGATAGCGTGGCTCTCGGACAGTCGCGGATCGAAGTAGAGCATCTTGCCCAGCGTCACGCGCGCGGCGGTCGCCGGGTTGCCCGGCAGCGCCGGCGGTGTGGCGGGGATCGGCTTGAACAGTTGCCGGGCCTGCTGCTGCAGCGCGTCCTGCGACGAGGCGGGGCCCGCGGCCAGTCCGGCCAGCGAGAGCGTGAGTGCGAGTGCGATGGGACGCATGGCCAGTCTCCTCGGGGATGGACGGATCGGCGAAGCCGTGGGTGTCAGAGGCCGCCGTCCCGGCCGCCCGAGCTGCGCTGCTGGTTCTGCTTTTCGTTCTGCGTCCGCACCGGCTGTCCCTGGCCCGATGTCGCGGGCGCTCCCTCACGCGCGCGCTGGCGCATCGGCTGCGGATTCGCCGGCTGCATGCCGGGACCCATGCCGCGGCCCATGCCGCGACCCATCCCGCCGCCGGGCGGCGGGATGTCCGGCAGGCGCACGCCGCGTTCGCGCGCGCGCTGCTGCATCTGCTCATGGTGTCGGGCACGCAGCGCTTCGCGCTCCTGCGGGGTGCGGGTGTTGCGCATCTGCTGCCGGTAGGCATCGCGCTCGGCCGGCGTCATCAGTTGCCATCCGTAGACCTGGCCGGCCTGGCTTGCCGGTGCAGGACGATCCTGCGGTGGCGCGGCGCGCCCGCTGACGGGAAGAGCGCCCAGGGCGACCAGCGCGATAGCGAGAACGAGGGGAGCGATGCGGCGCATGACGGGTCTCCGGCAGGCAGGAACGGGTGCCTACCTTCGCGCGCGGCGCGCCGGCAGTGTTGACCTCGGTCAAGGATCCCGAGAGAGCGGCCGGTCAGGTCTCCGGGGTCTCCGGCAGCAGGCCCATCAGCAGGCGGTTGCCGCCCCGGCGCTTGGCTGCATACATGGCGTCGTCGGCCAGTTTCAGCAGGCTGTCCTCGCCTTCGCCATGGTCGGGATACAGCGCGATACCGATGCTTGCGGAAATCCGCGCCGGCCCGCCGGCCATCACGAACGGCTGGTGCATCGCGCGGCGCAGCTTTTCGGCGACCGCGATCGCGTCGTCAGGCTGGTCGATCCGCGGCAGCAGCACGGCGAATTCATCGCCGCTGAGGCGTGCGACGGTGTCCGACTCGCGCACGCAGGTGAGCAGGCGTCCGGCCACCTGGCGCAGCAGCTGGTCGCCGGCGCCGTGGCCGCGCTGGTCGTTGATGTCCTTGAAACGGTCCAGGTCCAGGAACAGCATCGCCACCCGCCCGACCTCGCGTCGTGCCAGCGACAGGGCGGTGGCGAGCCGGTCGCGCAACAGCGTGCGGTTGGGCAGGTCGGTGAGGTGGTCGTACAGCGCCATGTGGTTGAGCTGTGCCTGGATCTGCTTGCGCTCGATGGCCGCGGCCACCTGGTTGGAGACGAACTGCAGCAGCTGCAGGTCCTCCTCGCCATAGGTCACCTCGCCGTCGTAGCTCTGCACCACCAGCGCTCCGATCACCCCGCGGGGCGCCACCAGCGGCACGCCGAGCCAGGCCAGCGGCGTCTGCCCGGGGGGCCGTGCGGCGATCAGCCGGCGCACGTTTTCGCAGGCGTGCTCGACGTCGTCCGAGCGGAACAGCAGCGGCCGGCCGCTGCGCACCACTTCGCCGCTCAGCGTGCCGGAGTCGAGCCCGCGCGGTTCCGGCCGCGTGTCGAACTGGTCCACGAAGTAGGGGAAGCTCAGCATGCCCGCCGCTTCGTCGTGCAGGGCGATGAAGCAATTGCGGGCCGGCAGCAGGCCATCGATGATCCCGTGCACGCGGCGGAACAGCTCGTCCAGGTCGGCGGCGGCGTGCGCCGCCTCGGAGATCGCGTACAGCGCGGACTGGATCGACTCGGCGCGCTTGCGTCCGGTGACGTCGCGCGCCACGGCCACCCGCACGCCGTCCTCGGGCGAGTGGCGGGCGGTCCACATCACGTGCACCACGCTGCCGTTCTTGCGCAGGTAGCGGTTCTCGAAGTGCGGCGACGCGGTGCCGCCGACCACCGAGGCCACGTGGGCAAAGGTGCGCTCGCGGTCCTCCGGATGCATGAAGTCGGTCATCGGCCGGCCGATCATTTCCTCGGGCCGGTAGCCGAAGATGCTCTCGCTTGCCGCGCTGATGTAGACGATCTCGTGCTGGTCATTGACCACGCAGACCGCGTCGACCAGCAGGTCGACCACATTGGTGAGCGGGGGCAGGTAGCCGGGAGGAGTCATCGGAGGAGACACCATGCGCTGGGGACGAAGTGGGCAAGCACGATGCGTGCCGAGGACGCGCCCGGTTCAGGGCGGCCGACCGGCCCGCTGCAGCAGTTCGGGAAGCGCGGCCGACCACAGGGCCCAGTCATGGTGGCCGGGAAGCATCAGCACGTGGCCGGGCGGCAGCCGCGGCGAGACCAGTTCGATCGAGGAGCGGAAGCGTTCGCGATCGCCGTAGGCGAGCCAGGTGCTGGCGGTGCGCCGGGGCCGATCGCGCCAGGACCGGAGGTATCGCCACAGCTCGCGCTGGAAGGTCGTCGGGCCCATCGGCCGCACCGGCCCGGGTTGCCAGGCATCCAGTCCGCCGGCCGCCTCGATCTCCCGCCGGATCGGCGCGTCGCCCAGATACGGCGACATCAGCAGCAGGCCGTCGACCACGCCCGGATGGGCCTGGTCGTAGAGCAGGGCGCCGAGGCCGCCCAGTGAAATCCCGGCGAGCCAGACCTGGCGGTAGCGGGCCCGCGCCGGTTGCACGATCTCGCGGTCCAGCCGCGGCACCGCCACGCCGGCGCGGTAATACGGCAGGGTCAGTCCGGTGAGCAGCACGTCGGCGTCGGGCCATTGACGCTGCACCAGGGCAGCGACCCGGTGGTGCACCAGTCCGTCCAGGCTGTCGCCGCGTCCGGGCAGGACCACCACCAGCCGGGTCGCCGGTTCGGGCGCCGGCACCAGGCGTTGCGGCACCGGGCGGCGCGGGTCGCCGCCGGCGATGCAGCCGCACAGCACAACCGCGGCGATCAACGCGCCGGCCAGCGCCCGCCAGATGGATGGCAACATGAATCGCTCCCTGCCGCCGCGCACGCCTCGCGGCCTGCCCCGACCCTAGCATGGTGACGAAGATCGACGGTGGCGCGCTTCATGCTTCCCTGATCCGTCATGCCGATATGCCACCGCTCCCTCTGCCTGTGCCGGCTGGCCGCGCTCGTGCTCGTGGCCTGGCTCGCGTGCGTGCCGGTGCATGCACAGCAGTTCGCGGTGCAGTACTTCGGACGCAAGTCGGGGCTGGAGAGCCAGACCGTCAACGCCATGCTGCAGGACCGGCGCGGATTCATCTGGGTGGGCACCGAGATGGGCCTGTACCGCTTCAACGGCAGTGCCTTCGAGCGGATGGGCAAGGCCGAGGGT
>JAGWVM010000072.1 GCA_018970895.1 Lysobacteraceae bacterium
GGCGGCTACGACCGCGGCGTGGACTGGACGCCGTTCGTCGGGCACGTGCGGGCCCATCCGCCCCGGGCGATCATCTGCATGGGCGCGAACGGGCCGCGTATCGAGGCGGCATTGCGCGCGGGGGCGGTCACCTGTCCGGTCGCGCGCGTGGCCGACCTGGCCGCCGCGGTGGACGCGGCACGGGCCTGCACGCCCGAGGGTGGCGTGGTGCTGATGTCGCCCGGTGCGCCCAGCTTCGACCAGTTCAAGGACTACGCCGAGCGCGGTCGCCGCTTCGCCACGCTGGCCGGCTTCGAGGCCGACGCCACCGGCATCGATGGCCTCGGCATCCGCTGACGCGCCGGTCGCCTGCCCGCTGTGCGGGGCGGCGACCGGTGCGCCCTGGCGCGAAACCACCGGCGTCTATCGGCACTGTACGCAGTGCGATCTGGTCAGCCGCGATCGGGCCACCTGGCTGGATGCCGAAGCCGAGCGCGCGTACTACGGCACGCACGACAACCGCGTCGATGATCCGGGTTACCGGCGCTTCCTCGCCCAGCTCGCCGGACCCCTGATGGAACGTCTGTCGCCCGGGGCCCGCGGCCTGGACTACGGCTGCGGCGCCGCGCCGGCGCTGGCCATGATGCTCGCCGACGCCGGCTTTCCCACCGTCGGCTACGATCCGTTCTTCGCGCCCGATGCCGGCCTGCTGGCCGCCCGCTACGACTTCGTCGCCTGCACCGAGGTCCTCGAGCACATGCACCACCCGCGGCGCGATCTCGCCCGCATCGACGCGCTGCTCGCACCGCGCGGCTGGCTCGGTCTGATGACCGAGTTGCGCCCGCCGATGGCCGACTTCGCCCGCTGGCACTACCACCGCGATCCGACCCACGTCGGTTTCCATTCGGAAGCGTCGCTGCGCTGGATCGCCGCCCGCTTCGGCTGGACGGTGACGGCGATCGGGCGCCGCGTCAGCCTGTTCCGGCGGGTCTAGCGCCACGGTCGCCAGTCCGGCGCGACGGTCACGAAAAGGGGCGCGACGTCGCCGTCGCGCCCCGGGGTGTCACGGCCTGGCGGGCCTTACCAGATCTTCACGCGCTGGGCCGGATCCAGGTACATGGTCTGGCCCGGCTTCACGTCGAACGCCTTGTACCAGGCGTCCATGTTGCGCACGGTCTCGGCGCGGAACTGCGCCGGGGCGTGCACGTCGGTGGCCGCGCGCACGCGGGCCGCAGCATCGCGGGTCTTCGAGCGCCAGGTCTCGCCGAAGGCGATGAAGAAGCGCTGGTCGCCGGTCAGGCCGTTGATCACTGGTGCCGGCTTGCCGCCGAGCGAGGCGTGGTAGGCGGCCAGCGCGGCGGTGAGGCCGGACACGTCGGCGATGTTCTCGCCCAGCGTCTGCTGCCCGTTGACGTGCAGGCCCGGCAGGATCTCGTACCCGTCGTACTGCTTGACCAGCTTCTGGCCCGCGGCCTCGAAGTGCTTGAGGTCGTCCGGCGTCCACCAGTTGGACAGCTTGCCCTGCGCGTCGAAGTCGGCGCCGGTGTTGTCGAAGCTGTGGCTGATCTCGTGGCCGATCACCGCGCCGATCGAGCCGTAGTTGGCGGCCGGGTCGGCCTTCGGGTCGAAGAACGGCGCCTCGAGGATCGCCGCCGGGAAGTTCAGCGCGTTCTGCAGCGGCAGGTTCACCGCGTTGACCGTCTGCGGGGTCATCCACCACTCGCCGCGGTCGACCGGCTGGCCGATCTTGGCGCGCTGGTGCTGGTACTCCAGCGCCTCCGCGCGCAGGTGGTTGCCCAGCGCGTCGTCCGGCTTGACCTGAAGCGAGCTGTAGTCGCGCCAGGTATCCGGGTAGCCCACGCTCACGCGCAGCGTCTTGATCTTCTCGTGGGCCTTTTCCTTGGTCGCCGGGGTCATCCACGCCAGCGTGTCGATGCGCTGGTCGAAGGCGTTGACGATGTTCTTGACCATCGTCTCCACCTCGGCCCTGGACGAGGCCGGGAAGTAGTCCTTCACGTAGATCTGGCCGACCGCATCGCCCAGGTCGGTGCTGGTGGCGTCGATCGCGTCCTTGGCGCGCGGGCGCTGCTGCGGGATGCCCTGCAGGTCGTGGCCGAAGAAGCCGAAGGCGAGATCGGCGTAGGGCTTGGGCAGCAGCGTGGCGTTGCGGGTGAGGGTGTGGAAGCGCAGCAGCGTCTTCCACGCCGACAGCGGTTCGCTGCCGACCAGCCGGGCCAGGCCGGTGACGGCGTGCGGCTGCCATACGTCGATGGACTTGACGCCATCCAGCCCGGCGGCCTTGAAGTAGGCCGTCCAGTCGAGGCCCGGCGCTTTCTTCGCGAAGTCGGCGGTCGGCCACAGGTTGTTCGCCTTGTGCACGTCCTGGCTGTCGACCAGGCTGGTCTGCGCCTTGGCGATCCGGGTCTCCAGCGCGAGGATGGTGTTCGCTTCGGCCTCGGCGTTCTTGTCGCCGGCGAGCTTCAGCAGCGCCACGACGTAGGTGTGGTACTGGTCGCGGATCGCCTTGGTCGACGCGTCGTCGGACAGGTAGTAATCGCGGCTGGGCAGCGCCAGGCCGCCCTGCAGCAGGTAGGCGATGTTCTGCGACGGGTCTTCCAGGCCCTGGGTGACGAACAGGCCGAACAGGTGGTCGGTGTGGAAGTTGGTGGCGTTGATCGGGTCGACATCGGCGCGCAGGCGACTGCCGAGCACCCTGGCCAGGTCGGCGCGGGACTTGATGCCCTCGATCGCCGACAACTCCGGCTCGAGCGGCTTCAGGCCGGCCTTCTCGATCGCGTCGGTGTTCATGTAGGCGGCGTAGAAGTCGGCGATCTTGCGCGCGTTGGAGCCGGGCGCCGGATTGCCCTCGCCGGCCTTCTGGATCAGCTCGGCGGTGCGCTTCTGGGCCAGCTCGTAGAGCTTGAGGAACGATCCGGTGCTCGAGCGATCCGCCGGGATCTGGGTGTTCTTGAACCAGGTGCCGTTGGTGTACTGGAAGAAGCCGTCACCGGCGGGCCGGGAGGTGTCCATGCCGGCCAGGTCGATGCCGATCGGCGCCGGCGCGGGTGCTGCGGCGGTCTTCGGCGCGGTGGTCCCGGCCGGGGCGGGGACCTTGGATGTCGGGGTCGGGGCTTCGGAGTGGCCGCACGCGGCGAGGGCGGTGCAGATGGCGGCGGCAAGCATCCAGCGGGTGGGTTTCATCGGAGCGCTCCGGGTGGGAAATCCCCACACCATACGCCGCCCGCCCGCGGCCCGCAGCATGACCGACGGCGCATGCGGCGCCGGGCTCAGCGCTCCAGCCGGTAGTTGAAGCTGGCGCGGCTGAAGGTCGTGGCATCCTGCGCCTCGAAGCTCCAGCGCTTGCTGAGCCGGTAGCGCAGGGTGACCACCTGGCCCGGCTCGAACAGGCCCACGCCATAGCTCAGGTAGAGCCGCGGCGAGAGGTACTTGCCCACGGTGAAGGCCGAGCTGCCGTTGAGCGCCTCGTTGCTCGACACGCCGATCTCGTCCACCCCGAGCTGCGAGCCGATGCGCTTGGCCAGCAGGTCGCCGCCGGCCGAGCCCAGCGCCTGCGCGGCGGAGTTCACCATCGACCCCTCGCCGCCCTTGACCTCCGACAGCGGCTTGCCGGTGATCAGGTAGGACAGCGCGTCGGACTGTTCCATCACCGGCTGCGAGAACACGCTGAGCACCGGCCGCTGCGCCGTGCCGGACACGTACAGGCCGACCTTCCGGCCCTCGTCGACGGTGGCGTTCGGGTTGAGTCGGCGCACCGCGCGGATGTCCAGCCGCGGGTTGTCGATCGGAGTGGTGGCGAACAGCAGCTGGCCGCGCTCGATGCTGAGGTTCTGGCCGTAGGCGCGGTAGGTGCCGGACACGTCCACCTGGCCCTGGCCGGTGGTGGCGCGGCCGGGCCGCTCGCGCACCACCAGCTGGCCGCGCAGGTTGCCGTCCAGTCCCATGCCGACGAGGTGGGTGCGCTCGCCCAGGTCCACCGCCACGGTGGCGCTGATCGGCATGGCCTTCGCCTTCGCTTCCTGCGCCTGCGCGTCCATCACCACCACGTCGGGCGAGGCTTTCGTGGCGCCCGCACCGGGCAGCCGCGCGACGTCGATGTCGGCGCTGTCCAGCGCCACGCGGCCGGTCAGGTCGATGCCCTGAGCGTCCTGCTTGAGCACCAGCGTCGGCGACACCACCACGCGCGCGGCGGGGAGGTCGGCGGCGGTCACCTGCGCGCCCTGCAACACCAGCTCGGTCGACGCATCGGCGCCGAGCCCGACCGTGCCGCGCACGTCCAGCGTGCCCTTGCCCGAGCGCAGCGACCCGTCCACGTGCAGCTGCCGGGCGTCGTCGGTGTCCAGCGCGAGGTGGCCGTCGGCCAGCTTCAGTCCGGCGGCCGGCACTTCCGCGGCGAAGCCGTCGACCGTGGCCTGGCCGGCGAGGGTGGGCGCGTCGAGCGTGCCACCGATACCGACGCGCCCGGCGAGGGCGCCCTTCACGTTCGCCAGCTCGCTGGTCAGCAGTTCGACGAAGCCGAGCTGGCCGAGCTGGACGTCCACCTGCCCGTCCAGCGCCTGCCGCGGACCGGACATCGTCACCTGACCGTCGAGGTGGCCGCCGTCGTCCAGCCGGGCTTGCACGGTGGCACGCTGATGGGTCGGATCAAGCCGCGCCTCGAGTTCGAGATCGCGATAGGCGAGCAGCGGATGGTCGCCGTGGTCGACGTAGCTGATCGAGCCGTTGCCCGATCCGATCGTCGCGTGTCCGGTGAGGGCGCCGTCGGCCGTGCGCTTTACCCGGCCGTCGCCCTCGAGCACGCCGTCGGCGCGTATCGGCAGGTCGGCCAGTCCGGCGGCATTGAGCACCAGCGCCAGCGGCAGCGCACGCAGTCGGTAGCTGGCGTCCAGCGTGCCGGCCCGGTCCCGGCTGGCCGACGCGCACAGCAGCGGGTCGCCCGCGGTCAGGCACAGTTCGCCGATGCGCCAGCCGCCGTCGCGGTAGGCCAGCGGCGTGTGATGTTGCAGCTGCCAGCGGGGCAATCCCTCCGGTGCCAGGTCGAGCGAGGCGAGCTGGCCGGTCCAGGCGCCGCCGCGCAGCGAGCCGTCGAGCGCCAGCCGCCCGCTGAGCTGTCGCCCCGCGGCATCGAGCTCGAAACGGTGGCTGGCTTCGCTGCCCTCGGCCCGCAGGTGCAGCCGGTCGAACGCCAGGCCGCCCGCGAGCAGGCCTCGGCCCTGCAGGTCGATCTTGCCGGCAAGCCGGTTCAGGTCGGGCAGTCCGACGACCAGGTGCAGTCGGTCGAGCCGGTTCCCGCGCCAGGCCAGCCGTTCGCCCTGCACGGTGCCGTTGACGCTCAACCCGGGAAACGGGCCGCGCACGGCGAGCTCGCCCCGGAGCTGGCCACCGGCGTCGGGCAGCCAGTCCGCCAGCGAGGCGATCGCCAGCCGCAGACGGGCATCGTTGCGCGGTCCGGGCTTGCCCTCCACGTGCAGGCGGCTGTCGCCCGAGGCGAGATCGAGCGAACCGTCCACTACGCCGGCCGGCGACAGGTGCAGCTCGCCGTGTCCGCCGATCGCGCGCTGGCGCAGCCGGCCGGCGAGCCGCTGCAGGGCCAGCGAGGCATCCCAGCCGGCGGCGGTCCGCCGGCCGCGCGCATGCAGCTCGGCGTTGATGGCACCGGGCCAGCCGGCGGCGAGCTCGCCGGGATCGAAATCCTGCGCCTGCACATCGAGCCGCCAACCCGGCACCGGGTGCAGATCCAGGGTGCCGCGCGCCAGCAGCTGGCCTTTCGCCTGCTTCAGCGCGAGCGTGTGCAGGGTGATCGACGCCGGCGTGCCGTCCAGGTCGATCGACAAATGTGCCGGCTGGCCGGGCGGGCCGACGGTGACGTTGCCGTGGGCCTCGAATCGCTGCAGCGAGCCGCGCGCGTCGATCGAGCCGTCGCTGGCCAACGCCTGGCCGACGAGTTCCTTCGGCAGCGTTACCCCCTGCCATCGCAACGACAGATTGGCGCTCATCGGCGTCGCGGCGAGCTGCAGCCGCCCGCTCGCCTGCAGCGTGCCGGGGATCTGCGGCGAGGCCACGGCGAGCTGCTCCAGCTGCAGGGTGTCGAGGTTGTCGCTCAGCCGGGCGCGCAGCGGCTGCAGCTGCACGGTGGTGTCGTCCAGTTGCACGGTGCCCTCGATGCGCCCGCCGCGACGGTCGCCGCGGGCCTTCAGCGACAACGCCAGCGTTCGCAGCCTGCCCGGGCCGAGGATCGGTGCCGGATCGAAGCGGGGGGCCTCCAGCGTGGCCGACCACGGATCGTCGCCCTGCTGTTCCAGCGTGAGCTGCAGCGTCGCGGCCGCCGGCTTGGCCAGCATCAGCCGCAGCGTGGCCTGGCGGCCGTCGCCGCGGGCCTGCAGCTGGCCGCTCCAGCGGGTGCCGCCGAGCGTCCAGTCGAACCGTCCGTCGCCGTGGCCACGGTAGCCGGCCGAGGCGAGCTCGCCGTTGAGGTGCACCTCGCCGTCCGGGCCGGCCAGGTCGAGGCGGTGCAGCGCGATGCCGCGACCGGTCCAGCGCCCGGCCAGGTCGATGCGGTCGGCGGCGAACAGCGACCGGCCGCCCCGGGTGATGCGCAGGGCGCCGGCGTGCAGCCGGTCGACCTGCACGTCCAGCGGCGGACGCAGGTCGAAGCTGCCGCCACTCGCTGCCGCTGCAGCGGGCGGCGGCAGCGCGATGGCGATGCCGTCGGCGTCCAGCTCGTGCACGTGCAGCTGACGACGCAGGAGGGCCCACAGCGACACGTCGAGCTGCGCCCGCTCCACCCGCACGTCGAGCCCCTGCACATCGTGGTAGCGCAGCTGCCGCACCGTCACCGGGCCGAGCAGCCGCCCGTCGGCGCGGCCCACGCTGAACGCGCCGCCGGTCGCGGCACTGGCCCGGGCAAGGGCGAAGCGCAGGCCGCTGCCGGTGCCGAGCAGCCAGCCCAGCGCGAGCATCATCGCCCCGAGCAGGACCAGCGCGCCGAGGGCCAGCCGGCGGCGTGCGCGGCGGGGCGGGAGGACGGGGCGGGCCGGATCGTTCATGCGCGCCTCCTCACAGGTCCGGGCCGATCACGATGTGCAGCTCGACGCCGTGCCTTTCGCGGCTGTGCACGGGCACGCCGAAGTCGACGCGGATCATGCCCACCGGCGACAGCCAGCGTACGCCCAGGCCGGCGCCGATCTTCGGCCGGTAGTCGGTGCCGGTGAAGGCGTTGCCGGCGTCGATGAAGGCGGCGATGCCCCACTGCCGGGTGAAGTAGTGCTCGACCTCGGTGCTGCCCACCAGCAGTTCGCGACCGCCGATCACCCGGCCGTAGCTGTTCTTCGGGCCGATCGACTGGAAGCCGTAACCGCGCACCGAGCGGTCGCCGCCGGCGAAGAAGCGCAGCTGCGGCGGCAGGGCGTCGAAGTTGCCGGTGGAGGTGATGCCGGCACTCCCGCGCAGGATCAGCCGGTTGCGTCCGAGGAAGGCGCGGATCCACTTCGCGTCGACGGTGAACTGGGTGAAGCGCGTGTCCGACAGCAGGGTGCCGGCGGTGCTGCGCGCGGCCAGGTTGATCGACCAGCCCTTGCGCACGAACGTGGCGTTGTCGCCGCGCTTGCGCGACAGCGACGCCTCGGCGAACACCAGGGTGCTGCGGCCGTGGTCGACGCCCGGCGCGTTGTCCGGCTCGCCGCTGCGCTTGCCCACGGTGAACGTGCCGGACAGCGCATGCACGCCCAGCGTGCGGGTCCAGCCGTGCCACAGCCGGGTGTCGTTGCCGACCAGTTCCAGCGTGCGCGACTGCGAGGTGTCGGTGTTCGCGTCGCGGTAGTTGGCCCCGAAGTTCAGGCTGTGCTGGTTCGGACCCGGCCGCGGGATCGAGTAGAGCGTGGACACCGTCCGCAGCCGTTGAGCCAGCACCAGCTCGTTCTTCCAGGTGTGGCCGCGGCGGTTCACCCAGCGCTTCTCGACCCCGGCACGCACGCCGAAGCCGGTGTCGGTGCCGATGAACGGGCCGCCGGTGTAGACCGTGCGCTTGGCCGGCACCAGCTGCACGCGCACGTTCACCGTGCCGTCCCTGGCGTCGTCGACGTCGGGCAGCACGTTGACCACGGAGAAATAGTCGGCGCCGTTGAGCGCCTGTTGCAGGTCCAGCAGCTTGTCCTGCGAGAAGTAATCGCCGGGCTTGAACGGCACGTAGCGGTCGAGGAAGCCGTCGCGGAACGGCGAGCCCTCGAACTCCACCTTGCCGAAGCGGTAGCGAGGGCCGGCCTCCCACGCCAGCCGGATCACCGCACTGTGGTCGGCGCGGGTCACTTCCACCCGGTGGGTCACCAGCTTCGCACCGAGGAAACCGTGTGCGGTGAGCTGGCCGCCCAGCGCATCGCGGGCCGCGTCGTAGCTGCCGTCGTTGAGCGTCTGGCCCTTGAGCCTCTCGATCGCCCGCTCGGCGCGGCGGATCGGCGCGATCGCCAGCGCCTGCGGGTCGAGCGTGACGTGCACGGCGGTGACCTTCACCGGCTCGCCCGGCCTGACGTGAAGCGTGACGCGCCAGTCGTTGCCCTGCCGTGCGAGGTCGGCGTCGACGGTCGCCTCGTAGTAGCCGTAGGGGCGCAGCGCCGCCTGCACCTGGTCGGGCGCCAGGGCGTACAGCCGGCGCACCTGGGCGGCGCTGGCCTCGCGCGTGGCGTACTGCGACAGCTCCACCCCGGAGACCACCGCCGCTTTCAGCGGGTCGTCCACGCCGTCGACCACCAGCGTCACGCCGGCGTGCGCGCGCGCGGCGCCGACGAACAGCACGAACGCGATGGCCAGGCGGCGGCAGCGGTGCCACGGGGTCAGGGCGGGGACTCCAATCGATCGCGGAACAAGCCGCGGCAGCTTAGCCAGCCGCGGGTTCCGTTGGAGTGAAAGCGATCGCCGCGGGTCCGCAGACCGGGCGACAGCTTGGTGGGATGCCCGTCCATGAGCCTCGTGCGCATGACCGTCCGGCCGGCTCAGCCCGCCTTGTCGCCCGCCTTGTGGGCGATCCACGCGCCGGCCACGGCGGAGAAGTACGGGATCGACTGCGCGCCGAGGATGAACATCCACAGCGTGCCCTCGATGTAGCGCGTGCCGTAGCTCACCGCCATGCCGACGATGCAGCCGACCAGCGCGATCGCCATCAGCAGCTCCTCGCGCACCGGGGCGAACGCGGCGAAACCCGATTCGCCGAGCCGGCGGCTCTTGGCGGTGACCACGAACGAGGTCTTTTCGCGCGTAAGGCCGTGCAGGATGCCGCGGGCGATGGCGTGGGACAGGCTCATGCTGGCCAGCGAGGCCATCAGCGTGTCGTACCAGCCGCACGGGACGCGGGCGCGGTACAGCACGATGCCGAAGATCGCCTTGGCGAAGAAGAAGCCGATCACCGGGATCAGGAACAGCTGCATCGGCAGGCTGAAGTACTGCGGGAACGCCACCATGCCGGCGGTCCAGAACAGCGCCATCAGGGTGAAGATCAGGTGCAGCGCGTCGGCGAACCAGCTGAACCAGCCGGTGAGGAAGTGGAAGCGCTGGCCGGCCGAGAGCGGGCCCTTCTTCACCATCCAGCTCCAGCGGCCCTTGAGGATCTGCATCGCGCCGAACGCCCAGCGGTAGCGCTGGCTCTTGTACGCCTTGAAGTCGGCCGGGGTCAGGCCCTTGCCCATCAGCTCGTCGACGTAGACCAGCTCGTAGCCGGCGTGCATCAGGCGCAGGCCGAGCTCGGCGTCTTCGCAGATGGTCCATTCCGACCAGCCGCCGGTGCCCTCCAGCGCCGAGCGCCGCACCATGGTCATGGTGCCGTGCTGGATGATCGCGTTGCGCTCGTTGCGGTGGTGCATGCCGATGCGGAAGAAGCCGTCGAACTCCCACGCGGTCATGCGGCGGAAGCGGTTGTGCTCGAAGTCGCGGTGCGCCTGCGGGCACTGCACCACGGCTACCTTCGGGTCGTGGAAGTAGCCGGTGAGGGTGGACAGCCAGTCGTGGCGCACCTCGTAGTCGGCGTCGATCACCGCCACCACGTCGGCGCGCGGGTCGGTCTCCTTCAGGCCGAAGTTCAGCGCGCCGGCCTTGAAGCCGGGCCACGGCTCGAGGTGGAAGAAGCGGAAGCGCGGCCCGAGCTTTTCGCAGTAGGCCTGCACCGGCTTCCAGATGTCCGGGTTCTTGGTGTTGTTGTCGATCACCAGCACTTCGAAGTTGTCGTAGTCGAGCGCGGCGAGCGAATCGAGCGTGACCTGCACCATCTCCGGCGGCTCGTTGTAGCAGGCCAGGTGGATCGACACGAACGGCTGCTTCTCCGGCGGATCCGGGCGCAGCATGCCGGCGTGGCGCACCCACTTCTCCTGCCACAGCACTTCGGTGAACTCGAAGCCGTTGATCAGCAGGATGGCCAGGATCGCGATCTGCGCCGGGAACAGCAGCACCAGCATCGTCCAGTCCACCCAGCTCAGGTAGAAGTTGAACGGCAGCGTCGCCGACCAGACGATCAGCCCGCAGGCCAGCTGGATCAGCGCGGCGAAGAAGAACCGGCCCATCAGCTTGAAGCGGCTGAAGCGGCGGCCGAACCAGATCATCGGCAGCAGCGCCAGCAGGCTCGCGGCCAGCGCCTTGGCCGGCCAGGAGGTGTCCTCCACCACCGGTCCGGTGAACGGGAATTTCGGCTGCCGGTCGGCGTTGAAGATGCCCCAGTAGGCGCCGGTGCGGCCTTCGCCGAGCGCCTCCTTCCACGGCTGGTCGAACGCTTCGAGCAGGTAGTAATCGATATGGCGCGCCTTGGCCGCGTTGAGCCAGTGGCGGATGAAGATCGCCTCGTTGGACACCGACGGCAGCGCGTATTTCTGGCGGTCGCCGTTGGACGGCCAGCCGATCTCGCCGACCACGATGTGCTTGGTCGGGTACATCCGCTGGATGTTGTCGTAGGCGCCCAGCGCCGCGTTCAGCGCGTCGTCGCGATCCGGGTCGACGTTGGTGCCGATGCCGTTCCAGAACGGGAACAGGTGGATGGTGATGAAGTCCACGTGCTCGGCCAGCTCGGGGTACTTGATCCAGATGTAGTCCGGCTCGGCGATCGACACCGGCTGGCGCACGTGGGCGCGCACCCGGTCGAGGTAGCGGATCATCTGCGCCAGCGACTGGTCGCCGCGGAACAGCACCTCGTTGCCCACGATCACCTTGTCGATGGTGTCCGGGTAGCGGTTGGCCAGCGCGATCAGCTGGTCGATCTCGCGCTCGTTGTTGCCGCGGCGGGTGTCGATGTTGGCGCCGGCCATCACCTTCAGGCCGTCCTGATGTGCCAGCCGGAACACCTGCGGATTCTCCAGCGTGGAGTAGGTGCGGATGTGGCCGGTGTACTTGCGCAGCAGCTTCAGGTCGCCGTCGATCTGCGCGTCGGTGGGGAAGTCCTGCTTGAGCGGGTTCTGGTAGCGCTGGAAGAACGACACCGAAAAGCCGTTGATCGGTCCGCGCCAGTCGTCCGGGCCGTGCGGGCGGTTGCCCCACCACCACAGGCCGAGGTTCATGGCGGCCACGAGAACCGCAAGCAGGAGGGCTACCAGCAGGGGATGGCGACGGTCGTTCGTGGCTTGCGTGGCGCTCAAGAAGGGTCCCCGTGAAGGCCTCCGAACCGAAGGCTGGAAAGCCCGCGGAGCTTACCGAAACCCGGGCGTGGGGCCAATCAAACCGGGGCCGCGCGGTCAGCCGCGCCTCAGGCCCGCCACCACTTCCGTCCGGTGGCCGGACGCATTCTTGCGCTGTCCTGCCGATCGTCGGATTCTTGGGGTCCTGCGTCACGGGGTCGGGAACACATGCTGGAGCCGTCGCACGACCCGGGGCCGATTTCCCCGGAACAGCTGGCCCGGCTCATGGAACTGCAGCGCCGGCTGCTCGAGCTGGTCGCCAGCGAGGAGTCGCTGGCCGACCGGCTGGACGCCGCCTGTCGCCTGTTCGAGTCGCTGGTGCCGGGCGCCGTGGCCACGGTGATGCGGCTGACCGATGCCGGCCGCCTGCGCTTCGCCAGCGCCCCCAGCGTGCCGGAGTCCACGCGCCGACTGCTTGACGACGTCGCGCCCGGCCCGGCCTGTGGCTCCTGCGCTCATGCCGCGTGGTCGGGCGAGCCGGCGCTGGTCGGCGACGCCACGGAAGATCCCCGCTGGTCGAGCCTGCATGCGGTGGCGGCGGGACAGGGTATCGGCGCGTGCTGGTCGGCGCCGGTCCGCCTGCGCTCGCAGCGCGTGACGGGCACCTTCGCACTCACGCTGTCGCAGGCCGGCTTGCCCGATGCGTTCCACCACCAGCTGATCGAGCTGGGTGCGGGCGTGGCCGGACTGATGATGGACCAGGAGCTGGAGCGCGAGCGGCGACTTGCCGAGTCGGCCGAACTGCGTCGGCTGGCCCTGGTCGCCGCGCGGGTTCCCGCCGGCGCGGCGATCACCGATCTGGACGGCCGCATCCAGTGGGTCAACGAGGGCATGCGGCGACTCGCCGGCGCGGGCGACGCCGCGCTGGTGGGGCGGCGTCGCGCCGAACTGCCGGCCGCCACGACGGAGGATCGCGAGCGGCTGCGGGCGCTGCACGAGGCGATCGCGGCCGGCCGCGACTTCAGCGCGGTGGTGGTGAACCGTCGCGAGGGCGGCCGGACCGACACCGTCAAGCTGACCAGCACGCCGCTGCGCGACGAAGCGGGTCGCTGCGAGGGCGCGGTGCTGATGGAGACCGACATCAGCGCGACCCGGCGCATCGCCGATTTCAACGCGCTGCTGGCCGAAGTGACCGAATGCGTGGCCAGCCATGACGATGCGCGGCCCCTGATGCAGCGGATCTGCGAGCTGGCGGTGGATCGCGCCGGCCTGCGCCTGGCCTGGATCGGCCGGCCGGGAGCGGATGGCTGGTTCGAGTTCCCGGCCAGCGCCGGCCCGGCCCTCGGGTACATGGACGGCCTGCGGGTGAGCGCCGATCCCGCCTTGCCGGAGGGCGGCGGTTCCAGTGCGATGACCTGGCGCGAGGGCACGAGTCAATACAACAGCTCGTTCGCGCACGCCGGCTTCCTGCGCCCGTGGCAGGAGCGGGCGGCCCGTTTCGGCATCGGCGCCAGCGCCACGCTGCCGATACGCCGCGGGGGCGCCATGTGGGCGGTGCTCACCGTCTACCACGCGCAGGAGGACGTCTTCGACGCCGGCCTGCGCACGGTGCTGGAAGCCATCGCCAGCAGCATCTCGCGCGGCCTGGACCGGCTTGACCTGATCCGCCGCGAGCGCGAGATCCAGGCGCTGAACCAGGCCATGCTGGACAGCACCACGGTGGGCGTGGTGCTGCTGAACGAGCGCCGGGTCGCGCGCGCCAACGGCCGTGCCGCGCAGCTGCTGGGTGCGGCGGACGCGCAGGCACTGGTCGGGGTGCATGTGGAGACGATGTACGTCGACCCCGGCCAGGGCGAATCGATGATCCGCCAGGTCGAGGCGTCGTTCGCCGGTGAGGGCCGCGCCGTGGTCGAGGCGGCGATCCGCCGCCTCGACGGCGGCCGGGGCTGGCTGCGCATGGAGGGAGCGCCGTTCCGCCACGCCGGATTCGACCAGATCTGGACGCTGGTGGACATCACCGGCGAATACGAGGCGCAGGCATCGCAGGCATTGCTCGCCCGCGCGCTGGCCTCGGTCAAGGAGGGCGTGATCATCACCGACGCCGGGCAGCGCACGGTCTACGTCAACGATGCGTTCGAGGCCATCACCGGCTACCGGCTGGACGAGGTGGCAGGGCACAACTGCAGCTTCCTGCAGGGCGAGCGTACCGATCCGGCGACGCGCGCCCGCATCGGCGCCCGGCTGGCCGCGCGGGACAGCTTCGAAGGCGAGATCCTGAACTACCGCAAGGACGGCCGCAGCTTCTGGAACCTGCTCACGATCACCCCACTGCTCGACCAGGCCGGACAGCTCACCCACTACGTCGGCGTGCAGCGGAACATCGACGAGATCCGCGCCCTGCGCGACCGGCTCGAATACCTCGCCTTCCACGACGACCTGACCGGCCTGCCGAACCGGCGCGAGCTGGACCGCCAGCTGCCGGTCGCGATCGCCGCGGCCGCCGCGGCGGGCCACGGCATGGCGGTGGGCAAGATCGACCTGGACGACTTCAAGGCGGTCAACGAAGCCTACGGCCCCGGCCGCGCCGACCAGCTCCTGCAGCTGCTCTCGCAGCGCCTGCAGCAGCAGCTGGCGCCCGGCGAATTCCTCGCCCGCGTCGGTGGCGACGAGTTCGTGGTGGTGCTCGGCGGTCATGCAGCCGCGTTCTCCGACGACGAGCTTGCTGCCTGCGCGCGGCGGCTGGGCCAGGCGTTTGCCGCCCCGATCGTGCTGGCGCCGGGGGTGGAGATCGAGGTCGCGCTGAGCATGGGCGTGGCACTCTTTCCCGGCGACGGCGCCGAGGGCGGGCTGCTGCTGCGCTACGCCGACGAGGCGCTGTTCCGCTGCAAGCAGCACAAGCGTGCGCGCAGCACCTGGTGGCTCCGCCACGGGCTGGAGCCGGCCGACGAGGCCCGGGTGGAATACGCCGTGCCGGTCTACGGCGAGCAGGCGGGCGCCCTGCTGGGCAAGCTCGCGCCGCATCTGGAAACCGTGCTGCAGGCATTCATCGTCGATTTCTATGACCGCATGGACGACGAGCCGCACGCCCGCGAGATCCTCCACGGCCTTGCACCGGGCGAGCTCGCCCGCCTGCGCGCCCGCCAGGCGGACCACCTGCGCCTGCTCGCCGGCGCCGGCACCGACCGCGAGGCGCTGCGGCTGGAAAGCCGGCGGCTGGGGCGCATCCATGCCCTGGTGGGGGTCGACAGCGCGCAACTGCTGTACTGGACGGCGATATACCGCGACATGCTCGGCGCGCATTTCAACGCCCAGCCGATGAGCGCACGCGAGCGCTACCAGGTCATGCAACTGCTCGACCAGCGCATCCAGGACGACATGCAGGCCCAGCTGGAGTCGCAGTCCGAGACCCACGAACAGTTCGTCGAGATGGTCATGCAGGCACTGCCGCCGACGCCGGCCTCGTGGAGTGCGGCCATGGCCGACGAACTCGGGCAGCTGGTGCGGCTGCCCGGCATCGTCGGCGCGCTGGTGCTGCGGCAGGGTGCCGAGGGCGTGTTCCGGGTGGAGGCCAGCGACGGCCCGCTGGCGCCGGACGTGGCCGCGCTGTTCGCCGCCAGCGACGGCGTCGCGCCGCTGCAGCCCTCGCCCGACTCGCTGCTGATGCGCACCTGGGCGTCCGGCCGGCCCGGTACCACCACGGTCGCCGCGCAGGGGCCGGCCGACACATGCGACGCGGTGCTGCAGCAGCACCTGCTGCGGCTGGGGGCGCGATCGGCCGCGCACGTGCCGGTGCTCGATGCGCAGGGTCTGCCGGTGGCCCTGCTCGGCGTCCTGGGGCGGTTCCCGCACCAGTTCGGCGGGCCGGTGATGCTCCAGTTCGTGCGCAACCTGCAGCAGCGCTGGAGCGAGATCTGGCAGCGCAGCGCACGGCCGCCGTCGCCGGTCTCGCAGGAGCAGGCCGAGGCCTACCGGCAGCGCCTGTTCGGTGGCGGCCTGCAGATGTTCGTGCAGCCCGTCATCGACCTGCAGGAGCGGCGACTGGCCAAGGTGGAGGCGCTCGCGCGGCTGCAGCTGGAGGACGGTGCGCTGGTGCCGCCGGACGTGTTCCTGCCGCTGCTGCGACAGGCCGAACTGGACCGCCTGTTCGTGCTCGGCCTGGACCAGGCGCTAACCGCCGCGGTCGCGTGGGAGGCGGAGGGACTGGCGCTGGACGTGGCGATCAACCTGCCCCCGCAGACGCTGGCCGAACCGGCCTGCGTGGGATGGGTGGCCGAGGCACTCGGGCGTCACGGCGTGGCGGCGCACCGGCTGGTGCTCGAAGTGCTCGAGACGCAGCAGTTCGACGCGCTGGTGCGCGACGACAACGTGCAGCGCCTGCTCGACCTGGGCGTGCAGCTGGCGATGGACGACCTGGGCTCCGGCTACAGCAGCCTGCGCCGGCTGGCCAGCGTGCCGTTCAGCGCGATCAAGGTCGACCAGGACCTGCTCAAGCGCCTGCGCGACGAGCCGGCGCAGACCATCAGCCTGGTCAGTGCGGTGATCCAGATGGGCCGCGACTTCGGCTGCGACGTGGTGGTGGAGGGCCTGGAGGACGCGGGCATGGTGGAAGTCGCCCGCCTGCTCGGCGCACGCTACGGCCAGGGCTACGGGCTGGGGCGGCCGATGCCGGTCGATGCGCTGGCACGCTGGCATCGCGAGGTGAAGCTGCCCGATCCATCCGCACCGCTGGCCACGCGCATCGGCGCGGTCGCGTTCCAGTGGTGGTCGATCCGCCACCGCCCGCTGCACGGGCATGAGCTGGATGCCTGCCCGATGACGGCGCTGCTCGCTTCGCTCGGTGCACCGGCCGCGGCAGCGTGTCACCTGCACGATCGCCAGCACGCCGAACCGCGCAACGACACGGTGGCTCGCGACCTGCTCGACGCGCTCGAGGCGCTGGCGCGCGCACGCAAGGCAGACTAGCCGTCGCCACCGGCGAGGCGTCGCGGATCTTTTCCAGCATCGTGCGGTCTCGGGCGAGGCCGCATGCCCGTTGCTGGTGCGCATTTTCTTGCAGCCATCGGCGGGGTGGGGACGACGCGGCTTGTCGGCGTTGAACGGTGGAGCGGTCAAGATCCGCGCCGCTTCGAAGCCCGTACGCCCACGAGGCGATACCGGGCAGGATGGTCTGGACACAAGGGAAGGAATCGATGAAGAAGAATGCAATGAGTACCGCGATCGGCCTGCTGCTGGCGGTCGCGGCTTCCGGTCATGCGCACGCGGCCACGTCGCCGTCCGACGTCACCCGCGCCACGCTGGACAATGGACTGCGCGTGGTGATCGTGCGCGACACGCTGGCCCCGGTGGTGACCACCGAGCTGAACTACCTGGTCGGCTCGGACGAGGTGCCGGCGGCGTTCCCGGGCACCGCGCACGCGATGGAGCACATGATGTTCCGCGGCAGTCCGGGGCTGTCGAAGGACCAGCTCGCGGCGATCGCGGCGAACATGGGCGGCGCGTTCAACGCCGACACTACCCAGGGCGTGACCCAGTACTACTTCGTCACCCCCTCGCAGGACCTGGACGTGGCGCTGCACGTCGAGTCGCTGCGCATGCGCGGGGTGGACGTGACCGACAAGGCCTGGGCCAAGGAGCGCGGCGCGATCGAGCAGGAGGTGTCGCGCGACCTGTCCAACCCCTCTTACAAGGCCTACGAGCAGCTGCAGGCGCAGCTGTTCGCCGGTACCCCCTACGCGCACACGCCGCTGGGCACGCGCGCCTCGTTCGACAAGACCACCGCGTCGATGCTCAAGCAGTTCCACGACACCTGGTACGCGCCGAACAACGCGATCCTGGTGATCGCCGGCGACGTCGATCCGGCCGCCACGCTGGCAAAGGTGAAGCAGGAGTTCGGCGGCATCGCCGAGAGCAAGCTGCCGGCGCGGCCGGACTTCGCATTCAAGCCGGTGCAGGCCAGGCAACTGGCCATGCCGACCGACAGCCCGTATGGCTCGGTCTATCTCGCCTACCGCCTGCCGGGCCTGAAGGCGAAGGATTACGCCACCGCCGCCGTGCTGGGCCAGGCGCTGGGTTCGCAGCGCGCCGCGCTGTTCGGCATGGGCATGGACGGCACCGCGCTGTACGGTGGTTTTGCCAGCCAGTTCATGCCGCAGGCCGGATTCGGCATGGCGGTGGGCATCTTCCCGCGCGGCGGTGATCCCAAGCCGGTGCTTGCGCGCATGCAGGCGATCCTCGCCAAGGCAGCCAGCCAGGGCGTGGATCCGGCGCTGGTCGAGGCGGCCAAGCGCAAGGCGATCGCCTCGCTGGAATTCGAGAAGAACTCGGTCGACGGCCTGGCCAATGCCTGGTCGCAGGCGCTGGCGTTCCAGGGGCTGGATTCGCCGGAGGCGATCCGCCAGGCGATCGAGGCGGTGACCCCGGCACAGGTCGACGCGCTGGCCAGGGCCACGTTCGATCCGGCCCA
>JAGWVM010000073.1 GCA_018970895.1 Lysobacteraceae bacterium
CGCGTCCGGGCTACGGGGTTTGTCGACAGTCCATCCATGGACTGACGCCAAACTGGCTCGCATCCATGCGAGCCACCCTCCGGGCTGATCCTCCGCCCGGCCGCCGCTGCAGAGGGGAGGAAAGGTCAAAACCCGCGCGCAAAGGCTCGGCGATCGCTGACGCGATCACCAACGCCTTTACGTTGTTGTGCGTGTAAATACTGTTGCTGAGGTGGTGACCGCTGCTGTTGCAGCCGCTGCCGCCGCTGCGGTCGCCGTCGCCGTCGCGGTGGCTCTGGCTCTGGCTCTGGCTTTGGCTTTGGCTTTGGCCGTTGCCCTTGCTTTTGATCTCCCCTCCCTTGTGAGGCGGTGAGCCGTGGACGACAGGCCCGCAGGGGCATCGGCAGGGATGCCGATGCCTTTTCGCCAGGGCAGGAGCCCTGTCGAAAAGCCCGGCCGCGGCTCACGGACTTGCCGGGCGCAGCCCGGCAAGCGCCGAGGAGGGTCGCTTTCTCTTTGGTTACTTTCTCTTGGCGACCCAAGAGAAAGTGACTCGGGCGCGGCAGGCGCACGAAAGCCTTTGCTCTTGGGGGCGGGGCGACTCTGGGCCTACTGTGTTGCCGACGCTGGTTTTTTTGAAAGCCGCTCCGCGAAAGAACTTCGCTGACGATTGAGAGGTCCTTCCACAGCATGTGGCATGGAGGGCCGGCGGTGCGCGGAGGACAAGGAGGGCGTCAAAAGCTCGCGATGTCGCGTTACCGGATCGCCACGCTGGTCATCGTGATGGGTGGGCATCTGGGGCTTTGGTTGCTTGTAATGCGACCGCCCACCCTCTGGCGAACCCCGGTGCAGGGCAGCGGGAGGACGGGCTCGGTGCTGGAACTGCGTTTCGTTCGTAAGCCGCGTTCCATCCGTTTGGGTGCGTCGGCCACGCTACTTCATGGTCCATGGCACGCCGTACTCGGTCGTGGTGATTCGCCTGAGCGGCGCCGGTCATCGCAAGTGATACCCCCCGTTCCTGCCTCACATCCAGTCGAGGCGCATGGTGCGTCGGGCCGCATCGTGGTCCGCATCCCTGACCCACAGGCCACCAACGATGCCGCGGATGACGGCGGCTTCGCGGCGCGCCTACACGCGGCGCAGCGCTCCAATGTGGTTCATGGGGTGCCGGGTTCGGATGCGACGTATGCGCCGGGTATTCATCTGATCGATCCGATGGACCAAGGCATTGGTGCGGTGATGCGCACGACCCGGCGGGCCTTTGGGATCACCAGCCGCCATTGCATCGATGTCGATGTCTGGAAGCACCTCACCCCGGGACAGCTCGCCGCGCGGCACATATCGCCGTCTGACGTGGCGAGTGCGGAAGCGAAATACCGCTGCGATTCGCCGCTGGGCCTCCATTTCTAGCCACCTGGGCTGGCGTGTATCCGACGCCGGCGGAATGCCGGCGTTAGACGTGGAGGCGCGCTGGCTCAGTCGCCAACATGCAGCACCAGCTTCCCCCGATGACTCCCATCGAACAACCGGTTCAACACCACCGGCGCATTCTCCAGCCCCTCGGCCACCGTCTCCTCCGTCTTCAGCTTCCCCTCGCGAATCCAACCCGTGATGGCGTGCACCGCTTCCTTGGTCTTGGTGTAGTCGAGCACCAGGAAGCCGCGCATGGTCAGGCGCTTCATGATGAAGGGGCTGAAATCGTCGCTCGGCTTATCGCCCGAGTTGTAGCCGGCGATCAGGCCGCAGAGCGCGACGCGGCCGCCGATGACCATGCGGCCGAGCACCGCCTTCATCACCTCGCCGCCGACGTTCTCGAAGTTGACGTGGACGCCGTCGGGGGTGGCGGCCTTGAGCTGCTGCCTGAAGTCGGCGGCCTTGTAGTCGACGGCGGCGTCGAAGCCGAGTTCATCGACGAGGTACTTGCACTTGTCGGCGCCGCCGGCGATGCCGATCACGCGGGCGCCCTGGATCTTGCCGATCTGGCCGGCGATGGAGCCGACCGAGCCGGCCGCGGCGGAGACCACCAGGGTTTCGCCGGGCTCAACCGGGGCGATGTCGGTCATGCCGTAGTAGGCGGTGACGCCGCTCATGCCGGCTGCGCCGAGCAGGGTGGGCAGCGGGATGCCGGGATCGGCGGGCAGGCGCACGTAGCCGGGGGTGTCCTGGTGCAGCACCAGATAGTCCTGCCAGCCGGTGAGGCCCTGCACCAGGTCGCCTTCGGCGTAGCGCGGCGAGCGCGAGGCGACCACGCGGCCGAGGCCGAGCGCGCGCATGGTCTCGCCGATCGCCACCGGCGGCAGGTACTGCGGGATGTCGCGCATCCACACGCGGTTGGTCGGGTCCATCGAGAGGTACAGCGTGCGGACGAGGACTTCGCCGTCCTTGAGTTCTGGGACTTCGGTTTCGACGAGGTCGAAATTCTCGCGCTGGACCAGGCCTTCGGGGCGGGTCTTGAGGCGGAGCTGGCGGTTGATGAGGGACATGGTGGGCCTCGTGGTTCCGTGGCGATGGGAAGTCACTGGATCCCAGCTTCCGCTGGGATGACGGATAGTTGGGTATACGGTGGAACGCAGTGCGATGGGTTGCCTGACACGGAACCGCCCATAGGCGCGCCATTCCAGCGCACGCTGGAGTCGCTGTTCAACGGCGAACGCCGGTCATCCAGTGTCGTGATGCAGCGACGAAGCGAACGCATCACACCGCCGACGCCCCGCCATCCACGCGAAGCTCGGCGGCGGTGACGTAACGGCTCTCGTCGGAGGCGAGGTAGAGCGCGGCGTACGCGACGTCGTCCGGCTCGCCGAGGCGGCGCATCGGGTTGCCGCGGGTGAGCTTGCGGATGGCCTCCTCTTCGCCCAGCTGCTGGAAGAACGGCTCGACGATGCCGGTGCGGATGAAGGCCGGGTGGATGGAGTTGCAGCGGATGGCGAGCTGCTGGCGGGCGCAGTCGATGGCGACCGACTTGCTCAGCGAGGCGACCGCGGCCTTGGAGGCGTTGTAGACGGTGTAGTCGGGGTCGATCTTGAACGCGGCCATCGAGGAGATGTTGATGATCGAGCCGGGCTGGCTTTCCTTGAGCCAGGGCAGGGCGTACTTGCAGCCGAAGTAGACCGCTTCCACGTTCACCCCCATCACGCGCTGCCAGTCCTTGGTGGCCAGGCTCTCCACGCCACCGAGGGCGCCGATGCCGGCGTTGTTCACCAGCACCGAGAGGCCGCCCATCGCCTGCGCGGCCTGCTCCAGCAGGGTCGGCCACGAGGCTTCCTCGCGCACGTTCTGCGCCGCGGCCCAGGCCACGGTGGCACCGCGCTCGGCGTTGATCGCGTCGGCCTGCGCCCGGGCGCCGTCGCCGTCGATGTCGGTGAGGAACAGCTTCGCGCCGTGGCGGGCGAAAAGCTGCGCCATGGCGGCGCCAAGGCCGCCGGCGGCACCGGTGATGTAGGCGCGCTTGCCCGCGAGGCGGGCGCTGTCAGCGTGGGTCATGGTCACGATTCCGGAATCAGACGGAGAGGTAGCCGCCGTCGACGTTGAGCACGGCGCCGGTGGTGTAGGAGGAGGCGGCACTGGCGAAGTACAGTGCGGCGCCGGCCATCTCGGAGGGCTGTGCCACGCGGCGCATCGGCACGTGCGCCATCGCCTGCTTGAGGATCGCCGGGGTGTTGACCAGCACCGAGGCGAACTTGGTGTCGGTGAGGCCGGGCAGCAGTGCGTTGCAGCGCACGCCGGCCTCGGCGCATTCCACCGCGAAGGCCTTGGTCATCGAGATCACCGCGGCCTTGGTGATCGAGTAGATGCCCTGCTGGAAGCCGGGCACCACGCCGTTGACCGAGGCGACGTTGACGATCGAACCGCCACCGTGCTTCCCCATGCGCTTCGCCGCGTGGCTGGACATGTAGAAGTAGCCGCGGATGTTGACGTCCACCGTCTTCTGGAAGATCGCCGGGTCGGTCTCGGTGATCGGGCCGAAGTACGGATTGGTGGCGGCATTGTTCACCAGTACGTCGAGCCGGCCGTGGGCCGCGTCGATGGCCGCGTACAGCGCCTCGATCTGCGCCATCTCGCCGATGTGGCAGGCCAGCGCTTCGGCCTGGCCGCCGTCGGCGACGATGCCGTCGACCACTTGCTGGCAGTCCTCCAGCTTGCGGCTGGAGACGATCACGTGTGCGCCCTGCGCCGCGAACAGGCGGGCGATCTCGGCGCCGATGCCGCGGCTGGCGCCGGTGACGAGGGCGATCTTGCCGGTGAGGTCGAACAGCTCGGTGGTCATGTGGGTGTCCTCGATGTCGAATCAGCGATAGGTGAGCAGGTCGGCGGCGCCGGCCAGGTGCGGCCAGGCGTTGTAGGTGACCATCTGCGGGCCGGCGCCGTTCACCCGCACGCGGCTCAGGCCGGTGTTGGCCAGCGGCCAGCTGAGAACAAAGGTGCGTTCCGGCGGCGTACCGAACAGGTGCGCGGCGATCACCGCAATGGGGCCGCCGGAGGTCACCACCCAGGTGTCGCCCTCGCTGTCGCGGGCGCGGGCGGCGAGGGCGGACAGGGCCTCCAGCACGCCGCGGCGGAACTGCGGCCAGGGGCGCGCGTACTCATGGTCGTGGGTGCCGGCGGTCCAGCGGTCCACCGCGGCGACGAACATCTGCTGGAACGCGCGGTGCGGGTCGGCGGCCGCGCGCAGTTCGGCGGCGAAGGCCTCGTGGCCCTCGAGGTCGGGGCGATGGCGGGCGAGCAATTCCACGTGGTCGAGCTCGTCCAGCGCGGACACCACTTCCACCGGTACCGCGAGGCCGGCGCCGCGCAGGCAGTGCTCGGTGGTCTGCGCGTGGCGGCGCAGCGCACCACGGACCACGTGCGCCGGCGGGGTTTCGTGCGCGGCCAGCCACGCGCCCAGGCGCGCGGACTGGCGTTCGCCCACGGGCGACAGCCGGTCGTAGTCGGCCGCGCCGAAGCTGGCCTGGCCGTGGCGGATCAGCAGCAGGTCACCCATGTTCAGAGATCCGAGGCGGCGATGCGCCGGCGGCAGCGCTGGGCCAGGTATTTCGCCGCGTCGCCGAAGCCGGCGAACTGCGGGTTGCTGGTCTGCCCCAGCGCGAAGCGGCGGTAGATCTGCTGCACGATCACCTGCAGGCGGAACAGCCCGAACACCTCGTGGAAGTCGAAGCGCTCCACGCTCCAGCCGGTGCGCTCGCCGTAGTACTCCACCACCTCGCGACGGGTGAGCATGCCCGGCGCGTGGGTGGGTTGGCGACGGAACGACTGGAACACCGGATCGTCGTCGGCCTGCACCCAGTAGGCCAGCGCGCCGCCGAGATCCATCAGCGGGTCGCCCAGCGTGGTCATCTCCCAGTCCAGCACGCCGGTGATGGTGAGCGGGTCGGCCGGGTCCAGCACCACGTTGTCGAGGCGGTAGTCGTTGTGGATCACGCAGATCGCGGTCTCGCGCGACGGCTGTTTCTCGGCCAGCCAGGCCATCACGTCCTCGCACGGGTCGCTGCCGTCGGTGAGCGCCTGGCGGTAGCGCTCGCTCCAGCCGGCGACCTGCCGCGCGATGTAGCCCTCGCCCTTGCCGAGCGCGGCGACCGCAGGGTCGGTCGTGTCGACACGGTGCAGCTCGACCAGCCGGTCGATGAAGCCGGTGCACAGCGCGCGCACGCCGGTAGCGTCGAGGCCGAGATCGGACGGCAGCTCGCGGCGCAGGATCACGCCTGCCATCCGTTCCATCACGTAGAAATCGCAGCCCAGCACCTCCGCGTCGTGGCAGGTGGCGAGGATGCGCGGCGCGTATGGGTAGTGCGGGCGCAGCGCGGTCATTACCTGCGCCTCGCGCAGCATGTCGTGGGCCGACTTCGCCTTGGCGCCGGGCGGCGGGCGGCGCAGCACCAGTTCGCGCTCGCCGTAGCGCAGCAGGTAAGTGAGGTTGGAGGCGCCGCCGGGGAACTGGCCGAGTGTCGGCGTGCCGGTCAGGCCGTCGATGTGGTCCTTGAGGAAGGCGTCGACGCGGGCGAGGTCGAAGGCGTCCTCGGCGCGCACCGGGCGCGGCTGGTCGATCGCGGCGCTCATCGGGCGTCTCCGTTTTGCTGCTGGGCCTTGAGTTCGAGCTTGGCGACCACCGCGCGATGCACCTCGTCGGGGCCGTCGGCCAGCCGCAGCACGCGGGCGTAGGCGTACAGCGCGGCCAGCGGGAAGTCGTCGGACAGGCCGGCGCCGCCGTGGATCTGGATCGCCGCGTCGATCACCCGCTGCGCCACGTTCGGCACCACCACCTTGATCTGCGAGACCAGGCTCAGTGCCGCCTTGGGGCCTGCGGTGTCCAGCGTCCAGGCCGCCTTGAGCGTGAGCAGGCGGGCCTGCTCGATCGCCATGCGCAGGTCGGCAATGCGCTCGCCGTTGCCGCCCAACTCGGCCAGCGGCCGGCCGAAGGCGACGCGCTCGCGGGCGCGGCGGCAGAGCAGGGCGAGCGCGCGCTCGGCCGCGCCGATCGCCCGCATGCAGTGGTGCACTCGACCGGGTCCCAGCCGGCCCTGCGCGATCTCGAAGCCGCGGCCGGGGCCGAGCAGGATGTTGCTCGCCGGTACGCGCACCCGGTCGAACCGCACCTGGCCGTGGCCGCCCGGTTCGTCGTAATCGTGGAACACGGTGAGCATGCGCTCGACGGTGACGCCCGGCGCGTCCAGCGGGCACAGCACCATCGAGTGGCGCGCGTGCGGCGGCGCGTCGGGATCGGTGAGACCCATGAAGATAAGCACGCGGCAGTGCGGATGGCCGATGCCGGTGGACCACCACTTGTGGCCGTCGAGCACGACCTCGTCGCCGTCCAGCGTGGCGGTCGCGCGCATGTTGGTGGCGTCGGAGGAGGCGACCTCCGGCTCGGTCATGCAGAACGCCGAGCGGATCGTGCCGTCAAGCAGCGGCACCAGCCACTGCGCCTGCTGGGCGGGCGTGCCGTACTTCGCCAGCACCTCCATGTTGCCGCTGTCCGGCGCATTGCAGTTGAACACCTCCGGCGCGATGAAGCTGTGCCCCATGCGCTCGGCCAGCGGCGCGTAGTCCACGTTGGACAGGCCGGCGCCGTGCCCGCCGTCGGGCAGGAACAGGTTCCACAGGCCTTCGGCGCGTGCCTGCTCTTTAAGCGCTTCCATGATCGGCGGCTGGCGCCAGCGCGCGTGGTCGGCGCCGCCGACGAGCTGGGCGGCGTAGACCGGTTCGGCCGGGATCACCGCCTCGCGCATGAAGCGGTCGAGGCGGTCGAGCAGTTCGCGGCTGCGGGCAGAGTGGGAGAAATCCACGATGGCGGCTCCAGTTGACCGCCCGAGCCTACGCCGGCGTATCGAATCATTGAAATGCATGTGCCTTATGCCGGGTCATTGCCGGGATTGATATGCTGGGTGTGCCACCGCAAGGACTGCCCGCATGCCCGCCCGCCGCATCGACCTCAACCTGTTCCGCGTGCTGGACGCGATCCACGTCCACGGCGGCATCAGTGCCGCAGCACGCGCGCTGCATCTGACCCAGCCGGCGGTGACGCACTCGCTCAACCGGTTGCGCGAGCACTTCGGCGATCCGTTGTTCGTGCGCCAGGGCAACCGGGTGGTGCCGACCGGGCGCACCCTGCGGGTGATCGGCGACGTGCAGCAGCACCTGCGCGGGCTGCAGGCCAGCGTGCAGCGCGAGCTTCCGTTCGTGCCGGGGACGCTGGAGCTGACCTTCACTCTCGGCTGCCGCGACGTGCTCGAGTCGATCGCCCTGCCGCCGCTGGTGCGACGGCTGGCGGAGACGGCGCCGGGGGTGCGGCTGGTGAGCCGCCGCGTGACGGCGGGCGAGCTGGAGCGTGACCTGCTGGCGGGCACGCTCGACCTGGCGGTGGATCGCCGGCAGCGCGTCGGTGCGAGGATTGCCAGCGAGCCGGTGATCGACGAACCGCTGGTGGTGGCGATGCGCCGCGACCACCCGCTGGCGAAGTATCCGCTGCGCCGTCCCGACTACCTCGCGGCCCGTCACGTGGCGGTGTCGCCGCAGGGTGAGCCGGCGGCGCTGGACGTGCTGCTGCACCAGGACGGCCGCGACCGCGACGTGCGCCTGACCTGCCAGCACTACTTCGCCGCCTGCCAGGTGGTGGCGGCGAGCGACCTGCTGCTGACCCTGCCGGCCGGCTACGCGCAGGGCCTGGCGTCGATGCTGCCGCTGGCCGTGCACGCGCTGCCGCTCAAGCTCAAGCCGGTGCCGATCCTCGCCTACTGGCCGGTGTCGCGGCAGGACGAGGCCGGCCACGCGTGGCTTCGCCGGGAAGTGCTGGCCGCGATCCGCCACGCCGCGGCCGCCACGTCGCGCGGCTGAGCGCAGACCGTCGCCGCACCTGCGCCGATCCGATGCCACCTGTACCGCCAGCACCCGACCACGGAGCGGGCCTCGAGTCATCGCCGGCGCGTCATCGGCTGTTCTTCGCGCTGGTGCCGCCGGATGCGGTGCGCGCGCGGATCGCCGATGCGGTCGCCGGGCTGCGCGCCCAGGCCGGGGGCGCGCGCTGGGTGCGGACGTCGCGCTACCACCTGACGCTGGCCTTCCTCGGCGAGCATCGCGTGCTGGATGCGTCGTTGATTGCCCGGCTGCAGGCGCGCGGCCGGGCGACGGCGGCCGCGGTGGGGCCGTTCGAGTGGGTCGCCGACCGGATCGACTGCCTGCACGCCCGGCGGCCGCCCTGCGTGCTGCTTGGCGCGTCGCCGTGCGAGCCACTGCAGGCGCTGCACCTGCGGCTGCGGGAGCCGCCGCCGGCAACCGGCGATGCTTCCCCGTTCGTGCCGCACGTGACCCTGGCCTACCTCGAGCATGCGTTGCCGGCGGCGGTGCCGCTGCAGCGCGCGCTGGCATGGCCGGTCGACGCGATCGAGCTGCTGCACGGCGAACCGGGGCGGCCCGACTATCGCTCGCTCGGCGGCTGGCCGTTGGGGCGCTAGCCGCGGATCAGTCGTCGACCGCGGCGACGCGATTGCGACCGTCGCGCTTGGCGCTGTACAGCGCGCTGTCGGCCTGGGCGACGAGCAGGTCCAGCGGGCGCAGCCCGGCCATTGCACTGGAGACGCCGATGCTGATCGTCACCACCTGGTGCGGGCTGTCGGGATGGGCGATCGCCAGCGACTCGACGGTCTGCCGCAGGCGCTCGGCGACCGTCATGCCGGCCTGCAGCGATGCGCCGGACAGCACCAGCGCGAACTCCTCGCCGCCGTAGCGGCCGAGCAGGTCGCCCGGACGTCCCGCCGCCAGCTGCAGCTCGGTGGCCACACGCTTGAGGCAGGCGTCGCCGGCGGGGTGACCGTAGGTGTCGTTGAACTGCTTGAAGTAATCCACGTCGATCATCAGCAGCGTGATGCGGTCGCGGATCATCCCCGGCCGGTACCAGGCGTGCTCCAGCACCTCGTCCAGCGCGCGGCGGTTGGGCAGGCCGGTGAGGCTGTCGGTGTGCGCCATGGTGGCCAGTTCGTCGCTCTGGCGGCGCAGGCCCTCCTCGTTGCGGATGTGCTCGGCCTGGGTGAACGTGGTTCGTACGCCGTAGCCGAGCACCGCGACCACGATGCCGCCCGTGCCGACGTAGAAGTGCTCCTGCAGCACCACCAGCGACAGCGCCAGCAGTCCAAGCGCCATCAGCAGCGGGCTGCCGCTGCGCACGAGGCGCACGAGGTGGGGCGACGGCCGTCGGGCGATCCGCTGGCTTTCGCTCCACGCGGCCAGTGCGAAGGCGAGGAACGGCACGTCCAGCAGCGGATCGCGCAGCGAGCCGAAGTCGGGATGGTCGCCCAGCGCCACGAAGTGGTTGTAGTAGGCCGACACCGCCGTGTAGAGCGCGGCGAAGGTGAGCACGGCGCGGTAGAACTGGAACTCGTGGCGGCGATCGCTGGCGCTGAAGCGGATCGCCGCGGCCACCAGCACGAACACGTTCTCGGCATCCAGCATCGCCGCCATGTACTCGGCCTGCGCCCGGGTATTGGCGCCGTGCAGGGTCACCACGCTGAATACGTGCTCGTAGAACAGGTAGCCCAGCGCCAGCGCGAGCAGCACGTCGATCGCGCGCACCAGGATCGACTCGCCCTCCACGTACGACGCCGAGATCGCCAGCAGGATTGGTACGCCGTAGAGGACGAACAGCAGCGTGCTGTCGCCGGGTGCGGCGTTGGGGTTGTCCAGGAACAGGTCCTGCCGCAGGCTGGCCGCCATGCCCAGCGCCCACGACAGCATGCCCAGCGCCATCAGCAGCCAGCCGCGGCTGGCGCGCCAGCCCTCGCGCAGCCCCCGGCGCACCGCGGTCACCGTGGCCAGCAGCGGTGCGGCGAGCAGGAACACGTAGGAGACCTGCATCGCCCGGGCGGGCAGGAAGAAGATGGCCGACACATGCGCGAGCACGAAAACGCACGCGAGCAGCAGGGTCATCGGCGGCTTCCTTGGATTCGTGAAGGCGGCCCGGACGGCACCGCGCACTAGTACTACGCGGCAGCGGGCACGGCAACCACCTGCAGTGCCGCTCCCTCCCGATGGTCATGGCGACGCCGGGCCCGCCGCGGTGCACACTGTCCGCTTCCTGCCACCGGAGATCCGCCATGCGCCACGCCAAGCTCGCCGCCAGCCTGTTGCTGCTCATGCCCCTTGCCGCCGCGGCCGCGGCCGCCCCGCAGGCCGAGCCGTCCTACGTGCGCAAGGCCGTGGCCGACCCGGCCCGAAAGGCCGACGCGACCAACGATGCCCGTCGCAAGATCGGCGCGCTGATGACCTTCGCCGAGGTCAGGCCGGGCCAGAAGGTGGTCGACCTGATCCCCGGCAGCGGCTATTTCAGCCGCGTGTTCAGCGCCATCGTGGGGCCGAAGGGCCACGTCTACGGCATCTGGCCGGCGCCCTACGACAAGGTCTCCCAGCCCGACTCGGCCAACCTGCGCAAGCTGGCGCAGCAGCCGCACTACGCCAACATCAGCGTGCTGGTGCAGCCGGCCACGCAGTTCTCCACGCCCGAACCGGTGGACCTGGTGTTCACCTCGCAGAACTACCACGACTATCCGGACAAGTTCATGGGCCACGTCGACCCAGTGGCGTTCGACAAGCAGGTCTACGACGCGCTCAAGCCGGGCGGCCTGTTCGTGGTGATCGACCACGTCGCGCCGGCCGGCTCGGGCATGAGCGACACCGACACGCTGCACCGCATCGATCCGGCCATCGTTAAGAAGCAGGTCGAGTCGGTCGGCTTCGTCTTCGACGGCGAAAGCAAGGTCTTGCGCAATCCGAAGGATCCGCACGACATCAAGGTGTTCGACCCGTCGATCCGCGGCCACACCGACCAGTTCGCCTACCGTTTCCGCAAGCCGGCGAAGTGAGCGATGGGCGAACGGGACGATGATCCGATGCCGCAGCCGCCGCCGGAGCCCGATCCGGGCGACTGCTGCGGCCAGGGGTGCGTGCCCTGCATCTACGATTTCTACGAGCAGGCCCTGGGCGACTACGGCCAGGCGCTGGCGGCCTGGCGCGCGCGCCACCCCGACGCGCCGGCCTGAGGCCGGCGCTCAGCGGTAGATGATGTCCTTGCGCTCGGGCGCCAGCCGGGCCAGCAGCCGGTTCTGCACCCGCACCGGCACGTGCTGGCGATCCATCGCGGTGATCAGGTCCTGCACCACCGCGTTGAACGCGGCCTCGTCGATGTGCATGCCGCGGTGCACCTCGGCCATGGAGTCGCCGGTGTAGTGGCAGGGGCCGTCGGCAATCTGGCAGAGGTAGTCGGTGAAGTTGATCCGGTAGCGGCGGATGTCCACGTGCCGGAACGCCGGAGCCACCAGCGGGTCGCCTGCGAAGGCGTCGAGCAGGCGGTCGGTGATCGCGGCGATGCCGTCGCGGCCTCCCAGCTGCTCGTACAGGGTGGGCGCGCGGCCGGGTGCGGTGGCGCAGGCGGCCAGCAGCAGGGCGCTGGCAAGACAGGCGAGTCGGCGCATCGTCAAAGGCTCCCCTGCAGCGAAAGGTACCAGCCGCGCTGGTCGCGCAGCCCGGCCACCGGGCCCAGCGAGACATAGGCGACCGTCAGCGACACATGCTTGTCCGGGAACCAGGCGACGAACAGATCCGAGGCGTGGCTTTCGTGGGCGAAGGAGAGGTGGTCGGGCTTCTGCCGGTACTCGGTGCCGACCGCCAGGTGCGGGTCCAGCAGTACCGCCAGCGACCCCTCGCCAACCAGCTGTCGCCCGCCGCGGTCGCCGCCGAAGCCGAGCAGGCCGAACTGGTTGGCCGCGGTCGAGCGCAGCGTCAGGTTCCACAGCAGGTTGTAGCCGTCGGCGGCACCGAGCAGTAACTGGCTGGCGGCGAGGTAGACGTCGGTGCCACGGTCGCGCCGGGCGCCGACCAGCCGCGGGATGGTGAAGTCCAGCAGGCGCTTGCGCTGCACGCCCAGCGTGAGCTGGGGCCACGGACCGTAGACGAGGTCGCCGGCCAGCCGCAGCTTGGCGCCGAACACGTCCTGCCGCAGGGCCGCGCCGGGCAGGCCGATCGCCCGGCCCAGCGTGCCCAGGTCGAAGCGGTCGCGGGCCACCGACAGCTCCACCCGGTTGTGCCAGGTGAAGGCAGCACCCCACGCGTCGAGCCGGTAATCGGGCAGGTCCAGCCGGGTGCGGAAGGCGGTGACGCCCATCTGGTCGCGGGTGCCGTAGCCGGCCAGCACCGCCCACGGCACCAGGCCGCCGCCGGCACTGCCCTCGACCTCGGTCACCCCGCCGGTGGCCAGCAGCCTGCCGTCGCCGGCGCGGCACGCCGTCGGCAGCGCCAGCGCGAGCAGGCCTGCCAGCAGGCCGATGACCGACGCGTACCGCGTCATGCCGGTGTCCCGCTCGGCGCAGCGTCGGGATGGCGGGTGGCCTGGACCAGCCAGGCCGTCGCATCGGACGCGGCCATCGGCCGGCTGATCAGGTAGCCCTGCACGCTGTCGCAGCGATAGCGGTGCAGCAGCTCCATGGTGGCCTCGGTCTCCACGCCCTCGGCGACCACCTTCAGACCCATGTTGTGGGCCAGCTCGATGGTCGAGCGGACGATCACCGCGTCGTCCTCGTCCTGGTCCATGCCGATCACGAACGACTTGTCGATCTTCAGCTCGTCCACCGGCAGTCGCTTGAGATGCGACAGCGAGGAGTAGCCGGTGCCGAAGTCGTCGATCGCGAGCATCACGCCGCAGGCCTTGAGACGATTGAGCACTTCGAGCGAGTAGAACGCATCGCGCATCACCGCGGTCTCGGTGATCTCCAGCACCAGTCGTGACGGGTCGAGCCGGTAGCGGGCGAGATGGCGGTTGAGCACGTCGGGCAGGTCGCCGCTGCCCAGGTCCATCGCCGACAGGTTGAGCGCGATGCCGATGTCCAGCCCGCCGTCGGCCCACTCGGCGCACTGGCGGATCACCTCGTGCAGCACCCAGTCGGTGAGCGAGCGGATCAGTCCGGAATGCTCGGCCAGCGGGATGAACTCGTCCGGCGGCACCAGCCCGTGCTGCGGATGACGCCAGCGCAGCAGGGCCTCGACGTGGGCGACGCGGCGGCTGCTGAGGTGGAGCTTGGGCTGGTAGTAGAGCTCGAGCTCGCCGTGCGGCACCGCGCGGCGCAGGTCGTTGACCAGCGACAGGCGGTGCAGGTGTTCGGCATCACGGCCGATGCGGTACACCTGCAGGCGCTGGCGCGCCTCCTTGGCGTCGTACATGGCGATGTCGGCCCGGCGCAGCAGGTCGTCGGCCACCTGGCCGTGCTCGGGGTACACGGCCATGCCCGCGCTGGCCTCGACGAACAGTTCCACCGAGCCGGCCACCACCGGTTGCGACACGTCGGCGACCAGCTGCCCGACGCGGGCGTCGAGCGCGGCGCGGTCGGCGGCGCCGACCACCAGCACGAATTCGTCGCCGCCGAAGCGTGCCAGCGCGTCGCCGTCCTCGAGTCCGGCCTGGAGTCGCTGCGCGACTTCCACCAGCACACGGTCGCCGATGCCGTGGCCCATGGTGTCGTTGATTTCCTTGAAGCGGTCCAGGTCGAGCATCAGCACGCCGAGCGGGCGGCCGTCGGCCCGGGCCTGCTCCAGTGCCTCGGCCAGCAGCTGCTGCATGCGGGCCCGGTTCGGCAGGGAGGTGAGGTTGTCATGGAACGCCGCGTAGGCGATCTGCTGCTCGCGACGCGCAATGCCGCGCTGCATGGAGTTGAACGCCTCGGCCAGCTGTCCCAGCTCGTCGTGGTGCTCGACCGGCACCAGCCCCAGGTAGTCGCCGTGCCCGATGCGTCGCGCCGCGTCGGCGAGCTGCGACACCGGCCGGGTCACGTTGCGCGACAGCCACAGCACGCCGGCGATCGAGCCGAGCAGGGACACCAGCGCGATCAGCAGCAGTTCGCCGCGGAGTGCGTGGTAGCTCGACAGCGCCTGGTCGCGCGAGTACTGCAGCACCGCGCCGGCCACGCCGCCGCGGCTCACCAGCGGCTGCCAGCGGGTGAAGTAGTCGCCGCTCGCCAGCGCGAGCAGCGCGGGGGCCGGTCCGGCGTGGCGGGCGGCGCCGAACAGGGTGTCGGCGGCGGCACGGTCCTCCTTCGGCAGGGTGCTGGCGATCCAGCGCTGGCCACTGTCGGCGCGTGCCACGAAGCTCACCTCCACGCCGGCCAGCTCTTTCAGCGTGCGTGCGAGCGGATCGTCCAGCGCAAAGCCCATGCCGACCCAGGCGATCGGGGTCGGTGCGCGTACCGGCACGATCACCAGCTGGTAAGGCCGGCCGCCGATCACCGCCACCGAGGTGCCGGACGTGCTGGCAGCGGCGCCGGCCACCAGTCCCGACCAGTCGCCCGCCGGCACGGCCCGGCCGCTGGCATCGAGGCTGGCCACGACCTTGCCGTCGAGGCCGGTCAGCACGGTCAGGTCGGCGGCGATGCGGTGGCCCTGGTTGTAGAGCACCGAATGGATGGTGGGGATGTCGCCCGTGGCCACCGCCTGCTTGAAGCCGAAGTCGCTGGTGGTCACCCGGACCGCGTCCAGCAACTGCTTGCCGCGGTTGGCCAGCAGGTCGCCGAACACCTTGGTGCCGGCCGTGAGCCGGGCCTGCGCCTGGTCCAGCGCGCTCTGCCGCGTGGCGTAGTAGAACGCCAGGAAGGTCGGCACCTGCACCAGCACGAACAGGCCCAGCAGCAGCAGCGCCAGCCGTGCGCGGAAATCAATGCGCATGCGCGGACGTCCGATCGCCCAGGCCGATCTCCAGGCCGGGCGGCGGCCGGTTGGTCAGTTCGGCCGGGTGCAGCGCCAGGGTGTACTGCCGCTCGGTCGGGCTGGCACCCAGGGTCACCGTCTCGCTGACCGGGGGCGTACCGGGATCCTGGCGCGCGTCCCAGAGCTGGAGGGTGTAGCGCCCGGCCGGCGCATCGACGCGGGCGATCCCGTCGTTACCGGTCTTGGCGAACCAGGGTGTGTCCACCACCACGACGTAACCCAGCATCCAGTCGTGGATGTTGCAGCCCAGGGTGTCCACGCCGGGGTGGTCGAACAGCACGCTCGATGCGTGGTTGCCCGCATAGAGCTTGAGCTCGAAGCGCTTGGCGGGGGAAAACGAATACACGTGGTGCCGCACGTTGTCGCTGTTGGGGAAGCCGACCTCGGTGCCGGTCTGCACCACCAGCACCTGCGGCACGAAGCTGAGGTTGCGCTGGTCCATGATGGCGTGGGCGCCGTGCGCCGGCGGGGCGGGGTGGTCCAGCGGCACCAGCGAGACCACCGCGTCGGCGACCGGTGCGCCGCTGGCATCGTGTACGTCGACCCGCAGCGCCGACGCGCGCGAGCCGGCCGCGGACGCGGTAAGGATCAGGCCGAGGGCCAGGCGGAGGAGTGGAGATGGATGCACGGGCGGGTCCGGATGCGGGCAGTGCCGATGGGGGTGGGCGCAGTGGGCCGCGATCCCGTGGCCACCACGCGTGACGCGGGTCATCGCCCGCCGCTGCTGTCTCCCTTTGTCGGCAGCGCTGCGTGCATTCTTGAACGACCTGCATGCCCCTGACTGCCACCTCACTTCGTCTGTACGGTCGGGCGGCGTCAACGGTTGCAGGGACGCGCGTTCGTGACGCGTGGCGCTGATGCCAAGGGAGTACCCGGGTAGCCTCGCACTCTCGTCCCTGCGGAAGCCTGACGCCATGAAACGCATCCTCACCGCGGCCGTCGTGCTCGCCCTCGCCGCCTGCAGCCACGACGTGCGTACGCCGGTCGCACTGGACACGCTGCTGGTGCCGAACCAGGCGCCCTGGCTGATCCTCGGCGACGGACCGCAGCGGCTGGAGGTGAGGGGGGTGGACCCGACGGTGGTCCTGGTGCCGGCGCCGCCGCTGGCCGCCGCGCTGGAGGCGCAGTTGCGGGCAGCCGTGCAGAAGGACTACTTCACCAACCTCACCATCGCCTGCGACGGCCCGAAAGCCGAACTGCGCGGCGGCAAGGAGGACGCGCCGGATTTGGTGCAGCTGACGCTGGCGCTCCATTGCACGATCAACGCCCGCGGCTACCTGAGCAGCCATGACTACCGGGCCAGTGCGACCACCCGCGTGCCGGCCGGAGCCGACCCGGCTGCCTACGCCCGTGCGCTGGTCGTGCTGCTGCATGACGGTGCCGGGCAGATCGCGGCGGGGCTCGAGCCCGATGTGCGCCACAGCCTGCCCCGGTAGGTCGGCGGACTCAGTCGGCCTGCGCCTCGGCGTCGCGGAAGTGGCGCCGCAGATCCTGCTGGCAGCGTTCCATCACCGGCTCGGGGAAGAAACCGCACTGGGCGCCGACCGGGCTTGCGCCGTTGGGAAGCAGGCCGTGGTCGCAGAGCACCCGGGTCATGGCCAGGGTATCGGCGCAGGCCAGCGCGCGGCCCAGGGCGGTCGCGGGGGGCTCGCGACCGTCCGCCCGCTCCTCCAGCGCGCCCTGCACGTTGCCCGGCAGCTCCCAGTGGCGAGCCGCCTTCAGCGAGACCTGCGCCCCGAGCCGCGCGCAGGCGGCCAGGAACTGTCCGGAAAGCGGTCCGATCTCCGCCGGCGCCTCCTGGTCGAGCAGGCGCACCACCGCGCCGGTGCCGGTGTTGCAGACGATGCCCGCCAGGTAGGCCTCGAACGGGTCGCAGTTCGGCTTGCCGAGGAACGCGCAGGCATGTGCGCATCGCTCGGCGTGCTCCCACAGGCGCTGCCCGGCGACGTGGCCGAACATGCCCGCGCTGGCGTGCAGGATCGGCTTCATCACGTGCATGGTGACCACCCGGCGCAGGCCGTCCTGGCCCAGCAGCACCACGGCGTGCTGCAGGCTCTGGATCGGATGCAGGGTGCGGTAGTAGATGCTGCGACTGACCCGCATGACCTCGCCGACCAGCACCGGATCGCGGCCAATCAGCTTGGCCAGCTGGGCACCGCCGACGTTGTCGGCCTTGAGCGAGCGCAGCAGCTGTGGCAGCACGGTCGGCAGGCGTGGCAGGCTGCGCACGTCGAACTGCACGCTGTGCAGCTGCAGCCGGCGCAGCAGGGTGCGCTCCTGCAGGCTGGGCTCGGCCACGGCGTAGTCCGGCAGGCCGAGCACGAAGCGGTGGAAGCGCTCGTCGAGCAGGTCCAGCGGCACGCTTTCGTGCGCGTCGCTGCCTGCCGGCACGGGCGGGGCGAAGGTGGCAGGGGACGTCCGCGCCGTTGGCGCGGTGTCCGAATAGCCGAGAATCCATCGCCACAGTCTGCCCATGCATCCCGTCCCTGGCCGGGGTTGCGCCCGGCGTCGCTGCGGGTTTAACGGCCAGTGCACGGAAAAATGTAGCCGCGGGGGTGGAGCGGATGCCGGTCCGGCCCCATCTCGGTCAGTCCCGTCGTCCGGTGAGACCGCATGATTCCGTTTTCCATCCTCGACCTGGCCCCCGTCACCGAAGGCAGCGACCCGGCCCGGTCGTTCCGCAACAGCCTGGAGCTGGCGCGGCTCGGCGAGCGCCTGGGCTATCGCCGCTACTGGCTGGC
>JAGWVM010000222.1 GCA_018970895.1 Lysobacteraceae bacterium
CGAGAAGTCGAGCATGCCGGCGGTGAGCTTGCCGCGCAGCGGACGCAGCAGCGGGTCGACGATAGCGCCGGCCACGCGCACCAGCGGCTGGTAGGGGTCGACCTGCAGCATGCTCAGCAGCGACCAGCCAAAGACCAGCACCAGGTAGAACAGCAGCACGAAATTGATCAGGTTGGCCGCGCCCAGCAGCAGCAGGCCGGCCGGATGCAGGGCATCGCCATGCAGAGCGAACAGTGCAGCCTGCTCAATCACCATCGCCAGCCATGCGACCAGAATGGCCGCCAGGTTGATTCGCCGCCAGTTCGGGATGACCCGGCGCACCGGTGCCAGCACCGGGTTGGTGGCCTTGTACAGGAACTGGCTGAGCGGGTTGCGAAAGTCGACGCGCGAAGCCTCGGCCAGCAGGCGCAGCACGAACAGCGTGGCCACCAGGCTGAAGGCCAGTTGGAGGATCACCGAGAGGGCTTGGAGCAGGTAGGTCACGTCGGTTGTTCCGGGCTCAGGTCTTGTCCAGTTCGGCGGCCAGTTCGCCGCCGCGGCGGGTGGCGGCGGCCACGGCATGCGCCACGATACCGCCGAGATTGTCGCGCGCGAAGCTCTCCAGCGCCGCCTGGGTGGTGCCGTTCGGCGAGGTGACCCGACGCCGCAGTTCGGCCGGGGCCTCACCGCTCTCTACCAGCATGCGGCCCGCGCCGAGGCAGGTCTGTGCGGCCAGCGCGCGGGCGGTGGCGCGGTCCATGCCCTGCGCCACGGCGGCATCCTCCAGCGCCTCGACCACGGCGAAGAAATAGGCCGGGGCCGAGCCGGCGATGCCGGTCACGGTATCCATCAGCGCCTCGTCGTCGACCCAGCGGGTCAGGCCGGCCGCGTCGAGGATGTGCTGTGCCTGCGCGCGCTGCGGCGGGCTGACCCGGGCGTTGGCGCACAGGCCGGTGGCGCCTGCGCCGATCAGGGCGGGGGTGTTGGGCATGCAGCGCACGATCGGCAGGGCGCCGAACCAGCGCTCGAGCTGGTCCAGCCGCACGCCCGCGGCGATCGAGATCAGCAGCGGGCGCTGGCGCTGGAACACCTCGCGCAGCTCCTCGCGGATCGCCGGCATGATCTGCGGCTTGACCGCCAGCAGCACCACCTCGGCGTCGGCCGCGGCCAGCCGGTTCTCGGCGTAGGTCACCACGCCGAAGTCTCGCGACAGCGCCTGGCGACCCTCGGCCTGCGGGTCGGACACGGCGATCGAGGACGCGGCCACGCCGGTCCGGATAAGGCCTCCGATGAGGCTGCGGGCCATGTTGCCGCCACCGATGAAGGCGATGCGTGTCATGTTCGCTCCTTGGCAGATCGTCAGCCGCCTACCTTAGCGCACCTGTCCGTGCAGGCGTTGCAAAAGCGCGGACGAGGACTGGTGGCGACGACCGTGCCGCGAGTAGTATCGAGCCGTTGTGGCAGGGGGAAGTCCCGGGTTGCCCCGGGCCGTCGGTGCCGCGCGCGAATGGCCGCGAGAGGCATCGGGGCGCGATGCCGTCGCATCGTCCTCCGCGCCGCCGCTTTCCAGACGATCGGTTTTGAGGGGGAAATGCCCGATGGATATCGCCGAACTGCTCGCCTTCTCGGTGAAGAACAAGGCGTCGGACCTGCACCTGTCGGCGGGCCTGCCGCCGATGATCCGGGTCGACGGCGACGTGCGCCGCATCAACATCCCGGCGCTCGAGCACAAGCAGGTGCACTCGCTGATCTACGACATCATGTCGGACAAGCAGCGCCGCGATTACGAGGAGTTCTACGAGACCGATTTCTCGTTCGAGATTCCCGGACTGGCGCGCTTCCGCGTCAACGCGTTCAACCAGAACCGCGGCGCCGGCGCGGTGTTCCGCACCATTCCGTCGGAGGTGCTGACGCTGGAGGACCTCGGTGCGCCGAAGATCTTCCGCGAGCTGATCGAGCAGCCGCAGGGCCTGATCCTGGTGACCGGGCCGACCGGCTCGGGCAAGTCGACCACGCTGGCGGCGATGGTCGACCACATCAACAAGACCGAATACGGGCACATGCTCACGATCGAGGACCCGATCGAGTTCGTGCACACCTCGCAGAAGTGCCTGGTCAACCAGCGCGAGGTGCATCGCGACACGCACGGCTTCAACGAGGCGCTGCGCTCGGCGCTGCGCGAGGATCCGGACTACATCCTGGTCGGCGAGCTGCGCGACCTGGAGACCATCCGCCTGGCGTTGACCGCCGCGGAGACCGGTCATCTGGTGTTCGGCACCCTGCACACCAGTTCGGCGGCGAAGACCATCGACCGCATCATCGACGTGTTCCCGGCCGGCGAGAAGCCGATGGTCCGCTCGATGCTGTCCGAGTCGCTGCGCGCGGTGATCTCGCAGTCGCTGCTGAAGAAGGTTGGCGGCGGCCGGCTTGCGGCGCACGAGATCATGGTCGGCATCCCGGCCATCCGCAACCTGATCCGCGAGGACAAGGTGGCGCAGATGTATTCGTCCATCCAGACCGGCCAGCAGTACGGCATGCAGACGCTCGACCAGAACCTGCAGGACCTGGTCAAGCGCGGCCTGGTGGCGCGCCAGGAGGCGTACGCCTACGCCAAGAACAAGGACATCTTCAAGTAAGCGGGGAATGAGGAACCGGACATGGGGAAGCGCCAGGGCCGGAAGCCCGTTCCGGCCACACCGTCCTCTCCCGTCCGTTTCCGATTGACCAATCCCCATGGCCCGTTCCGGAGGAACCCATGAGCGACTTCGACTTCACCTCGTTCCTCAAGCTGATGGTCCACAAGAAGGCCTCGGACCTGTTCGTCACGGCTGGCGTGGCGCCGTCGATGAAGGTGCAGGGCCGGATCGTGCCGATCACCCAGAGCCCGCTCAGCCCGCAGCAGTCGCGCGACATGGTGCTCAACATCATGACGCCCTCGCAGCGCGAGGAGTTCGAGAAGACCCACGAGTGCCAGTTCGCGATCTCGGCGCAGGGCGTGGGGCGCTTCCGCGTGTCGTGCTTCTACCAGCGCAACTGCGTGGGCATGGTGCTGCGCCGGATCGAGTCGAAGATCCCGAGCATCGAGGAGCTCTCGCTGCCGCCGGTGATCAAGCAGCTGGCGATGACCAAGCGCGGCATCATCATCTTCGTAGGCGGTACCGGCACCGGCAAATCCACCTCGCTGGCCTCGATGATCGGCTACCGCAACCAGAACTCGACCGGCCACATCATCACCATCGAGGACCCGATCGAGTACGTGCACAAGCACGAGGGCTGCATCATCACCCAGCGCGAGATCGGCATCGACACCGACAGCTGGGAGAACGCGCTGAAGAACACCCTGCGCCAGGCGCCCGACGTGATCATGATCGGCGAGGTGCG
>JAGWVM010000074.1 GCA_018970895.1 Lysobacteraceae bacterium
CCCACAGCGTGGCCAGCGGCAGCGGATGGCGGAAGCGGTCCCAGGCCAGCAGGCTGTCGCTGAGCAGGAACAGCAGCGCGCCAAGCGCCGCGCGACGCGCCGGAAGCGCCCGCGCGTCGTCGCGGGCGGCGTGCTGGCGGGCGCGGCCGACGGCCTGCCCGGCCATGGTCGCCAGCACCAGCGCATAGACGCCGACCGGCGCCCGCAGGGACGCGGCGAGGAATGCCCAGAGCAGCTCCAGCAGGCCGGCGGCGAGGAGCAGGCAGGCCAGCAGGGCCAGCGGACGCACCGCGAAACGGCTGTCATCGAGCCAGGCGGCGAGAAACGCCAGGTGGGCCAGCAGGAACGCCGCCAGCCCCGGCTCGAAGACATCGCCCGGCAGCATCAGCAGCACGTCGCCGAGCAGGGCAAAGCCCAGGCCGGCAAGCACGCGCCGGCGGTAGCGTGGGGACAGCGGCGGGTGCGCGCGCCACGCGATCAGCAGGATCAACACCGTCGCCAGCGGCTTGCAGACCCAGTGCAGCCAGCGCCAGCCGTCGGCCGCATGCGGTGCGGCCCACAGGTCGCCGAGGATCGCCCCGATGGCCACGACCGTGAGCGCGGCCACCACCGCCGGCCCTGGGCGGGTCATCCGGAGCGAGGCCGCGTGACGGGCTGCATGCATGGCGGGAATCCTCGTAGCGGGACCGCCGGATCATACGGGCGGTGCGACCGGGCGAGGAGGATCAGGCCATCGGCGCGCCAGACCTTTCCCCGGCGGGGCCGCACCATCCCGGGTGCATCATCGGCTTGAGACGGCACCCGGGGTGCCGCCGGGGTCGTCGCCACGGGCGGACGCCGTCGCGCCGGGACGCATCGGCGGACCGCCCGCGGTGGCGGAGTAGCCGTCGTCCAGCGTATGCAGGAAGGCCACCACGTCCCTGATCTCGCGCGCGTCCAGCGCCGGCTTCGCGCCCTTGCCGCGATCCATCGGCGCATCGGTGCGGTCGACGTTGGCGCGGTAGCGCGATGGCAGGTCGTCATCGGCGATGACCTTGCCGTGGATCACCGGATACCACTTGCCCGGATCGGTATCCCGCCGGACGTAGAACGCCACCACGTCGGTGAGCGTGCGGAAATAGCCGTTGTGGAAGAACACCCGGCGCGTGGCTGCATTGCGCAGCGTCGGCGTCTTGAACAGACCGCAGTACCGCGCCTGCCCGCGCAGGTCGTGGCGGTAGGGGCCGCACAGGCCCAGGTCGAAATAACGGGGATTGCGGTTGGCCGGGATCGCCGGATTGCGCGGCACGCCGAGCGCGGCGTAGGCGTCGTCGGTGAACGGCGCGGGGCGCCCACCCGGCCCCGGCACATCGATATGGCAGGACGCGCAGTTGCCCTTGCGCGGATTGTTGAACAGCGCGTAGCCGCGCAGCTCCTGCGCGGTGAAGCGGGCGTGGCCGGACATCACCGCGTCGAACTTGCTGGTGTAGGGATGGAAGCTCGGGTCCTCGCGCTGGAACGCGGCCAATGCCGCGCCAACGTCGGTGAACGCCTGCGCCGGATGGGCGAACACGTCGGCGCCGAACACCTGCCGGAACGCGGCGGCATGCGGACCATCGCGCACCGCCGCGACCACCGCCTGCGGATCGGCGTTGGCCATCTCGTTGCGGTCCAGCAGCGGGATCGCCGCCTGCTGCTGGCGCGAAGCGGCGCGGCCGTCGCGGGTGAAGCCGCCGCGCGGGCCTTCGTACTCGGCATCCTCCGAGCCCGGCGTGAAGGCGTCGAGGCTGAACTGCGGCGTGTGGTCGAGGTAACGCAGCGAGGGCACGGCGCGGGTGCCGGGGCGATCGAGCTTAGGCCCACCCAGCTGCACCGCGCGCCCGTTCGGCGGACCGTAGGCATGCGCGGGACTGTGGCAGCTGGCGCAGGACATCCGCCTGGAGGCGGACAGGGTGGTATCGAAGAAGAGCCTTTTGCCCAGCTCGGCCTGCGGACTCAGGTGGTCGGGGATCGATGGATAACGCACCCACTGGCGGATCGCCGCATCGGCCGGCGTGGTGTCCATCGGGCGGCTCGCGGCGGCGACCGACCAACCGCCGCCGACGCACGCGATTACCGCCGCCACCGCGAGGGCAACGACGGCACGCGGTCCGAGCCAGGTGTTTGAGACACAGCGCATCGCGGTCCACCCGACGGCGCGACGGCGCCGTCGGTCGTTCGGATCAGAACCGGAACATCGACATCAGGTCGCCCACCGCCGGCCCGTTGATCGGCTGGTACGGCTTGGCGGGCGTCACGACCGGGTTGGGCAGGTTGTCGCGGCTGCGCGGCGAAAGCGGCGACAGGCGCCAGTTGCGCTCGATGAACTTAAGGATCGAGGCGTGATCCTCGTAGGCATGGTCCACCACGCCCTTGCGCGCATAGGGCGACACGGCAAGCATCGAGATGCGCGGGCCGTCGCCGAAGAAATCCACGCTCTGGATGTAGCCGGTGTCGAAGTGGCCACCGCCCTCGTCGGTGGTGATCAGGATCGCGGTGTGCGCCCACAGCTCCGGGTCGGCCTGCACCTTGGCCAGCAGATCCTTCAGGAAAGCCTCGTAGCTGGCCGGCGCGGAGTAGCCCGGGTGGCCGCTGTCGAGGTTCTTCGGCACCACGAAGGACACCGCCGGCAGGGTGTGGTGGGCGAGGTCGGCGTCGAACGTGGCCAGGCCGGCCAGGCCGGACTTCAGCGCCGGATCGCCCATCACCTTCGCCGAGGCGGCCAGCGGGTCGCCGATGTTGTTGTACTGGAGCATCTGCGCCTTGGCGACCGGCACGTGGTAGGCGGCGGCTTCGGCGGCAACGTCGGCCGCGTCGCGCCCGCCGGTGTACCACTTCCAGCTCACGCCCTTCTTCGCCAGCGCCTCGGCGATGGTCGGCACGGTCTGCGGCGGGTAGTTGTAGTTGTCCGGGCCGATCGGCTGCGGCGTGCCGTGCATGTCGTAGCCGGGGTTGTAGTTGTTCACCAGGTAATAGGTGTCCGGCGCGCACTTGCTGGGCACATGGCGCTCCGCGAGGAAGGCCAGGATCGGCGCCACGCCCGGCTGCGTCGGGTCGGCGCAGTTCACGTACGAGCCGCCCTCGTAGCCGTCGCGGGTGTAGAAGTTGGCCGTGCCCGGCATCGGCTCCGGATTCTCGATCTGGTTGGCCGGTGGGATCGCCGGTTTGCCGTCGCGGTTGAAGAACGGCACGTCGGCGGTGGCGATGGCGAAGAAGTTGTCGCCGGTGCCGCCCATGATCGACTGGTGGTAGTTGTCGCTCAGCGCGTACTGCTTGGCCAGCGCGTCGAACAGCGGCGCATCGCCGGCGGACATGTTCATGAAGCCCATCAGCTCGCCGCCCTGCGCCGGATTGGCCGGGCTCACGCCCTTGGTGTCGCCGCCCTGTCCGGTGCTGTCGGCCACCCAGGTGAACATGTCCAGCTTGTGGTTGTCGCCACCGGTCTGCTGCCACATCTGGAAGAAGCGATGCACCGGGTCGCCGGTGCGCACCGCCGCGGCCAATCCGGTCTTGCCGGCGTTGATGTAGGGCACGTAGCGGGTGATCTGGAACGGGCCGTTCGGCAGGTCGGCGGGGAAGCGCTTGTCCGGCAAACCACCCGCGGCCTGGAAGGTCACGGGGTTCATTTCGCCGATCTGCTGCGGCTGCGGCAGCGTGGCGTACGGACCGGCGCGCTCGGGCTGCAGGGTGTAGCCGGTCAGCGGTTTGCCCCGGCTCTGCGCGGCCAACGCGAAGTGCGGACCGGGCGTGCCGTCGGCGTGGATGATGCCCTCGGAGAGCAGGTTGTTGACCGTCTGCCCCTTCGGCGGCGCATAGCCGCCGAACAGGCCGTCGAAGGTCTGGTTCTCGCCGATCACCACGATCACATGCCGGATCGGCGTGGTGGTCGGACCGTTCGCCAGCGCCAGCGCCGACGCGGCAGCGCTGGCAGGCACGGGGGCGGAAGGGTTGCCGTGGGCGGGGATCGAGACGACGGCGTGGTCGGCGTCGGTACCGACGCTGACCTTGCCTTGGTGCAGGTCGAAATGGACCACCGAGAGCAGCTCGGCCAGCGGCGTGCGTGCGCCGGTCCGGTAGTCCGCATCGCCCGCCGGGTCGGCCGCCAGCGCGGCCGGCAGGTGGAATGCGGCATACAGCGGAGCGAGCACGCCGGCGACGGCCTTGTCGGCGGCCGCGATGCGCGCGTCGGTCACGCCGGCCATCTGCGCCAGCGACGGCGCGCCCTGCGGTACGTCGCCCAGCACGCGCTGGGTCGACAGCGCGGTGATCGGATTGAGGTTCACCACCGCCTGCGCCTGGCCCGAGGCCGGCACGAACGCCGCCGACCAGGTGACCGGCGCGCCGTCGCTGGCGGCCGCCGGCGCGGTCAGCACGAACGGACCGCTGCCATCGACCACCAGCGAATAGTGGCCACGCGCATCGGTCACCGCGGACACGGTGTGCTGGCCGGCATGGTCGGTGACCGTGACCGGCACGCCCGCCACCGGCACCGCGCCGCCGACCACGCCATCGAGCATGACGTGGACCTTGCCGGTCGTGGACGGCGTGTCGTGGTGGCACGCGGTGAGCGCAAGCATCAGGGCCAGAGGCAGCAGACGACGTTTCATCGCAAATCTCGATAGACGCATGAAGCCGTCGTGCAGGCCGTGACCGCCGACGGAGAGGCTGGGTCCGCGGACAGGCTCGCGCGGCGATGTGACAAGGATGTTCCCATGAGCCGCAACCGCCGCCGTGCATGCACGGCGGCAGTTGCGGCGACGATCATCAGAACTTCGCGCTGACGTTGAAGAACACCTGCCTCGGCGCACCGGCCTGCAGGGTCTGGTTGTAGCCGTTGGGATCGGCCGCCACGTAGCCGTTGGTGCCGGTGGTGGCGAAGTAGTGCTTGCCGGTCAGGTTGGTCACGTTGAGCGCCAGGCGCAGGTCGCTGAGGCCCGCCAGCGCGCCGAGGTCGTAGCTCGCGCCGGCGTTGAACAGCCAGTACGAGGGCACGAACGAGTCGTTGGTGTAGGTGATGTAGCGCTTGCCGGTGAACTTGCCGTCCACGGTGAAGTTCCAGCCGCCCACGCCGTAGCTCAGTCCGGAAGTGAACATCCAGCTCGGGATGCCGACCACGTACTTGCCCTTGGTCGCGACCACGCCGCCATTGAGGTAGTCGTTCTGGTACTTGGTGCTGCCGTAGGACAGCGTGTTGAGCCAGCGCATGCCGTCCAGCGGGCGCCAGATCAGCGACAGGTCGACGCCGCGGCTGTCCACGCTGCCGACGTTGTTGAGCTGGCTGGCGCAGGTCTGCACGGCCGAGCACGGCGTGGTCTGCAGCAGGCGGTTGGTGAAGCGCGTGTAGTACAGGTCGGCCGCCGCTTCATAGGTGGCACCGCGCACGCGGTAGCCGGCCTCCAGCGTCTGCGAGCCCTCCGGCTTGAGCGCGCCCTTGCTGGCGTCGAACGCAGCCTGCGAGGTGGAGAACGGCAGCGCGCCGTAGGCGTTGATGTTCTTGCTGTAGGAGGCGTAGACGTCCTGCACGTCGTCGATCCGGTAGTCCACGCCGGCCTGAGGCAGGAACCCGTCGCTGGCCTTGATGCTGCCCTGCGCGAAGGCACCGGTCGGCACCCGCGAGGCCGAGGTGGTGGTGGAGCGCAGCGACTTGGCACCGAAATTCACGGTCAGCCGACCGTCCATCAGGTGCAGGGTGTCCTCGGCGTACACCATCCGCGTGTCGTAGGTGTAGTGCTGCAGGAAGGCACGGTAGAACGGCGTCTGCCCGTTGTAGATGGTCCACAGGGCGGTGTACGGGCCGTACAGGTTGAAGTAGTTGCGCTCGATGTTGTTCTTCGAGTTCTCGCCCCACACGCCCACTTCGATGTCGTTGTTGCCCAGCGTGTACAGCACCGAGCTGGTCACGCCGTAGCGGTCCAGGCCGTAGTCGGTGGTGCGCAGGGCCAGCGGCACGCCCGAGGCCGGCGACGGCGTGTACGGCGTGGTCCACTGACCCTCGCCGCGATCGGCGTGATAGTAGGTGCCCAGGTTCCAGGTCAGGTTCTCGCCGAGGATGAAGCTGCCGCTGAGGCCGGCCAGGTTGTCGTGGCGGATGCCGCCGCCGGCGTAGTAGTTGGCGTCCAGCCAGTCATAGTCGGCGGGCAGGCCGGCCAGCACGCTCGGGTAGCCGTTGGCCACGCCGCTGTACTGGCCGGTGGTCTGGTAGGCGGTCGCCGCCTGTACCGCCTTGCTCCAGTCCGGCTGGTAGTAGTCGAAGTTCCAGCCCAGCACGCGCTGGCTGGTCAGCGACAGGTCCTGGTAGTCGTATTCCTTGCGCCGCGAGCTGTCCAGGAACAGGCTGATGCGGTTGCCCTCGCCCCACTGGTAGACCGACTTCAGGTTGATCTGGTTGGAGCGCTGCGAGCCGTAGCCCTTCCACTTGTCGGTGTTGGCGTGGTTGTAGGACACGTACGCGGACAGGCCGTGGAAGTCGCCGGTGTCCAGGCGAACGTAGGTGCGGTGGGTGTTGTCCGAACCGATCGCCTGGTCGACACGCACACCGGCCTTGGCGTCCGGATCGGCCGAGTAGAACTGCACCGTGCCGCCGAGGTTGGAGCTGGACGGCGTGCCCAGCGCGCCGGCGCCCTGCGCCAGCTGCACCGAGGCGATGTTGTCCGAGCTGATCGCGCGGGTCACCTGCAGGCCGTTGGTGACGCCGTAGGACATGTTGCCCAGCGGGATGTTGTCCAGGGTGAAGCCGAGGCGGCTCTGGTCGAAGCCGTGCAGGCTGATCGTGGTGGACCACTCGTAGGCGCCCCAGGGATCGGACGACTGGAAGTTCACGCCCGGCAGCTCGTTGAGCACCTTCAGCGCGCTGGTGCCGGGGGTGACGGCCTTGATGTCCTCGCGGCCGATCGTCTGCACCTGGCGGGTCTCGCCCGCGGCAACCACCGAGATCGACTGGAGCTCCTTGACCTTGCCGTCCACGGCAGGGGCGGCGGCGGGCGCGGCGGCGGCGGCGGGAGCCGCGACGTCGCTGGCCAGCGCGCTTCCCTGCAGCGCGGCGAAAAGGGCGAGCGCCAGCACGGCGCGACGGAGGGGAATCGAACGGTTCGACATGCGCAGCAATCCTCGGCGCGGAGGGCGTCCCCCGCGTCATGGGTGGAAGAAATCGGAGCATCGTGTCCGCCCGGACGGGCGGATCGCGAAAGCATGAGGTGGACGTGTGAAACGGCGCTTACGCGGATGTGTCAGCGCGGGCGGTGCAGCGGCCGCTCCTGTCACATCGTTGTCGTGAATCCTCAGCGGGTCGGGGCAAGCAGCGCCCTGCCCTGGGCCTGCGGCAGCGACACGCCGAGGTAGCCGGCCAGCGTGGGCGCGATGTCGCGCATGTCGACCACGCCGAGGTCTCGCCCGGCCGGCACGCCGGGACCGGCGAGCAGCAGCGTGGCGCGCTGGTCAGGTCGCCGCGGGTCGTAGCCGTGCATGCCGCGGTAGTGGGCCGGCGCCGGCAGCGGTGCGTCGGGACGGATGCCCATCTCGTAGCCGGGTTTGAACACCACGAACCACGATGCCCGGGTGGTGCCGCCGCGGGCCTGCACCTGGGCCCGGTCGAGCATCTCGTCGATGCCGTAGGCGGGGTCGGTGCGCAGTGCATCAAGCAGCTTTCGCACCCGGGCCTGCAGCGCGGGGTCGTCCGGATGGCGCAGCACGATCGCCGCGCTGCCGCCGTCGTTCCACGGCTCGGCCTGCCAGTCGGTGATCGCGCCGTCCTTCATCGTGACCAGCCCGGCGCGGAGGAACGGCGCGTAGAGGTTGACGTCGTGCGACACCGACGCGAAGCCGTGGTCGGAGACCACCGCCACCACGCCATCCGGATGCACCCGGCGTGCGGCGTCGGCGACCTGGCCGACCAGCGCGTCGATCTGCTCGAGCACGCGGTTGGCGTCGGGCGTGCCCGGTCCCTTGGCGTGCTCCTCGTGGTCGAGCGCCGCGAAATACACGGTCATGAAATCCGGGTGGTGCAGCGCGAGCAGCTTCACCGCAAAGCGCGCGCGGGCCTGGTCGCCGTCCAGCTCCTCGTTGATGCCCTGCGGGTACTGGCCCAGCGCGTGCTCCAGCACCGGCAACAGGCCGGGGGTGGCCAGCGCGGCGAGCAGCTTGCGGTCATCGGCGGTACCGGTGCGCCAGATCTGCGGCAGGTTCCAGTCGACCCCGACCGCGCCGACGCTGACCGGCCAGTGCACGTTGGCGGTGGTCAGACCCGCGTCGTGCGCGGCCTGCCACAGGGTAGGCACCCTGATGTCGCTGGCGTACCAGTCCCAGCCGTACTGGTTCCTGTTGTACGGGTCGAAGGTGAGGTTGCCGCCGACGCCATGCACCGCCGGCGACACGCCGGTCAGCAGGGTCACGTGGCTGGGGTAGGTCAGCGTGGGCAGCACGCCGGTGACGCCTTCGGCATAGCTGCCCTCGTGCAGGAAGCGGGTGAGGTTCGGCAGCTTCAGGCCGCGCTCGCGGGCGTGCAGCACGTCGCCGGGGCGCAGCCCGTCGATGGAGATCAGCAGCACCGGCGAGGCGGCGGCCGGCAGCACCGCGACGGCGGCGAGCAGGCCGAGGCAGCAGCGGGCGAAATGGCGAAGCATGGGCGGTTCCCGACGTGGCGAAGCCGCGCATCCTTGCCGCGCGGCGCTACACGTCGGTGACAGCCGCGTGTCGGCTCAGCGGCCGTCCACCGCCCGGCGGCCCAGCGCCGGGTCGTCGGTGAAGAACGCATCGATGCCGGTGGCCAGGTAGACCTTCAGCTCGGCCACCATGCCCGCGGCGTTGAACGTATCCGGATCGTCGCCGTGCCAGAACTCCTTCGCCAGGAAGGTGTTCTCCGGGCGAAAGGTGTACGGGTGCACCTCGAGGCCCGCCGCGTGCGCTTCGCGCACGAGCGAGGTCGGGCGGCCGAGGTGGCCGTCGGCGGTGTACGGGATGATCGCGTGGTAATCCGGGCCGATCGCATCGGCGTAGCCGGCGATCGCGCGGAGCCCGGCCGGGGTGGTCATCTGCGCATAGGTCAGCGTGCCGCCAGCGGCGATCACGTCGCCGGGATGCACGTCCGGGTCGTCGATCAGCTGCAGCAGCCGGATAGTCGGATGCGCCCGGCCCAGCTTGCCGCGCAGGTATTTCAGGTTGCCGATCTCGAAGGACTGGATCTCCACCGGCGCGGTGCGCGTGTAGGCGTGTGCCGCCAGCGTGGCGAGCAGGCGGTCCTCGATCGGCAGCCCGATGCCGTGGAAATAGGTGCCGTGCTTGATCTCCGGGATCAGCCCGACCGGGCGGCCCCGCGCGGCCGATGCGGCGGCGGTGAAGTCGATGATCTCGTCCAGGGTGGGGATCTGGAACTGGCCGTCGTACGCCGTGCCGCGCAGTGCGGGCAGCCGCTCGCGGGCGCGCAGGGTCTTCAGCTCGGCGAGGGTGAAATCCTCGGTGAACCAGCCGGTGACGCGATGACCGTCGATCACCCTGGTGGTACACCGGCTGGCGAATTCCGGATGGTCGGCCACGTCGGTGGTGCCGCCGATGGCGTTCTCGTGGCGGGCCACCATCACGCCGTCCCGGGTCATCACCAGGTCCGGCTCGATGAAGTCCGCGCCGTCGGCGATCGCCCGGGCATAGGACGCCAGCGTGTGCTCCGGCCGCAGCGCGCTGGCGCCCCGGTGACCGATCACCCGCACGTGGGCGGCCCGCGGCGGGGCGGGCGGCGCAGCGTCCGGGGCGGACGGGTAGACAGTCATGGCGAGCGCGCAGGCCAGCAGGGCAAGGGGCAGCACAGCATGCATCGGAACGCGGCTTCGGGGGGATGGCGGGCCGGCCAGCCTGCTGGGTCCGGATGTCGGTGCGCTGACAGCGACCGAACCACCGGCGTCATCGCGGCGGCATCCATTTGTAATCTTTATGTAAAATGGCGGCCTTTCAACCCATGACCCGATCCGCCGTGCCCCCGGCACGGTGGGCCGCCGCTTTCCCCGTACCCGTCGGAACCCTCGCCATGCCCATGCTCCGTTCCCTGCGTCCCGTCGTGCTGACGGCCGCCATCGCCACTGCCCTGGCCAGCCCGGCGCACGCCCAGGACACCGCCCGTCCGGCTGCACCGGCCAAGACCACCACGCTGCAGACGGTCAACGTGACCGCCGAGAAGCACGTGGAGAACCTGCAGGAAGTGCCGATCTCCATCAGCGTGATCACTCCGGAAAAGCTCCAGTCATTCGGCGAGGCCAATGACGGCGTGCTGCAGCTGTCGGCCCGCGCGCCCAGCGTGTACGCCGAGACCTCGTACGGCCGCGTGTTCCCGCGCTTCTACATCCGCGGCCTGGGCAACAGCGATTTCGACCTCAACGCCTCGCAGCCGGTGTCGATGGTGTACGACGACATCGTGCAGGAGAACCCGATCCTCAAGGGCTTCCCGCTGTTCGACCTGGAGCAGGTGGAAGTGCTGCGCGGTCCGCAGGGTACGCTGTTCGGCCGCAACACCCCGGCCGGCGTGATCAAGTTCGACTCGGTCAAGCCGGGCAAGCAGACCAGCGGCTACGCCACCGTCTCCTACGGTACGCTGGGCACCTCCCACGCCGAGGCCGCGCTGGGCGGCTCGCTCGGCGGCGACTGGTCCGGCCGCGCGTCGGCCATCGCGCAGCACCGCGACAACTGGATCGACAACCGCTTCACCGGCAAGAAGAACGCGCTGGGCGGCTACAACGAAAAGGCCATCCGGCTGCAGGCGCTGTACGAGCCGAGCCAGGATTTCAACGCGCTGTTCAACGTGCACGGCCGCTGGCTGGACGGCAGCGCGATGGTGAACCACGCCAACGGCATCGCCTACGGTGCCGACCAGCTGTCGCCCGGCACCAGCCGCAACTGGGTGGCGCAGGACGGTCTGAACAAGCAGCACGCGTTCACCTGGGGCAGCAACCTGCACCTGAACTGGAACGTCGACGGCCTGAGCTTCACCTCGATCACCGGGCTGGAGCGCGCCACCACCTACAGCCTCGGCGACGTGGACGGCGGCTACGGCGCCAGCTTCCACCTGCCGATGGGCCCGGGCTTCATCCCGTTCCCGGCCGAGACCGCGGACGCGCTGCCGAAGGATCGCCAGATCAGCCAGGAATTCCGCCTCGCCAACGACCGCGCCGAGCAGCTGAAGTGGCAGACCGGCCTGTACTACTTCGACGAGTCGATCGCGATCGACAACTACTCCTACGACACCTTCGCCAACCACGTGCTCAACGACTGGGCACGGCAGAAGCAGCACACCAAGGCGTGGGCGGCGTTCGGCTCGATCGACTACGCGTTCGACGACCGCTTCGACCTGCGCACCGGCGCCCGCTGGTCGCACGACCAGCGCAACTTCTCGGCGTGGCGCGTGTTCGGCTTCACCGGGCCGCTGGCGCCGCTGACCTCCAAGCCGAGCGACGGCCGCTGGAGCGGTGACGTCACCGGCACGTTCAAGGTGGATCCGAACGTCAACGTCTACGCCCGCGTGGCCAACGGCTTCCGCGCGCCCAGCGTGCAGGGCCGCCTGACCTTCGGCAACACCATCTCCACCGCGAAGGCCGAGACGATCACCTCGTTCGAGCTGGGCGTGAAGAGCATGTCCGACGATGGCCGCGTGCGCTTCAACGGCGACATCTTCAACTACGTCATGCACAACCAGCAGCTGACCGCGGTGGGCGGCGCCAGCAACGTCACCCAGCTGCTCAACGCGAAGAAGACCCGGGGCTACGGCGCCGAGTTCGACCTGGAGGCCTACCTCAGCACCAACTTCATCGTGACCGCGGGCGGCAGCTACAACCACACCCGCCTCGAGGACCCGACGCTGAGCGTGGCGCCGTGCGGCGGTGGCAGCCTGTGCCACGTGCTGAACCCGCTGGACGCCAACGGCAACGCCCTGATCGACGGCAACAGCCTGCCGAACGCGCCGGAGTGGATCGGCACGGTGACCGCCCGCTACGACATCCCGTACGGCGACGACGGCGACTTCTTCGTCTACACCGACTGGAACTATCGCAGCCAGGTGAACTTCTTCCTGTACCAGTCGGCGGAGTTCCGCTCCAAGCCGTTCCTCGAGGGCGGCCTGCGCACCGGCTACAACTGGGACGACGGCAAGCGCGAGGTGGCCCTGTACGTGCGCAACCTGACCAACAAGCAGGTGATCACCGGCGGCATCGACTTCAACAACCGCACCGCGTTCATCAACGATCCGCGCATCGTCGGCATCGAGTTCCACGCCGAGCTGTAAGCGGTACCCGTCTCGTCCGCGAAAAGGCCCGGCTAGCCGGGCCTTTTCCTTGGGCGACATGGCGCGGGTGGCGCAGAGCCTGAGGTAGATCCCCCGCCGGTCCATCGCCCGGACGATGACCCACCACAGCGCCACGAAGGCGATCGCCCAGGCCAGCGAAGCGACGTAAGGGCCGGCCAGCGGCGTGAGCCAGCCGGCGACGCCGCGCTCGTAAAGCAGCGGCTGCAGGCCGCTGGCCGGCAGCAGGATCTGCATCAGCTCGGAGCCCGCGTAGGCGGCGATCGCGTTGACCCCGAAGCGCCGCCCCAGCGGCGGCCAGCCGTGCCGGTCCACCAGCGCGTGGCATACCAGCAGGGCGAGCATCGCCCAGCCACTGGTCCACAGCACGAAGGTGGGCGTCCACAGGTTCTTGTTGAACGGCATCCAGATCGAGCCCAGCGCGCCGCCGGCGAGCAATACCAGGCAGGCCACCCGCAGCGTCCGTCGCGCCCCCGCGCGCAGCCACGTCCCCGCCACGAGACCCAGCAGCGTGCTGGCGATCGACGGCAGGGTACCCAGCAGACCCTCCGGATCGTGTACCCGGCCGGTCATCGCATCGTGGTCCCACACGTAGCGGCCGAACACCGCGCCGTCGACCCGGTCGATCCAGTTGTCCCACGGGGCCATGCCGCCCAGATGGAGCAGCGCGGCGTAGGCGGCGAGCAGCCCGAGCAGCGCGATCCACCACGCCCGGCGCGGCGCGTGGATGGCCAGCGCCGCGGTGACCGCGAAGCAGACGCCGATCCGCTGCAGTACGCCCGGCCAGCGCATGTCGCGTCCGGGCAGCAGCCATGCCGCCAGCGCGTTGATCGCGACGCCGAGCAGCACGATGCGCAGCGCACGCGTCTGTGCCCCGCGCAGCAGCGGCGCGCGCGCATCGCCCCGCTCCAGCCGGGGCCCGAGGGACAGCGCGATGGACACGCCGACGATGAACAGGAAGAACGGGAAGATCAGGTCGGTCGGCGTGCAGCCGTTCCACGCGGCGTGTTCCAGCGGCGCGTAGACGTGGCCCCAGTCGCCGGGGTCGTTGACCAGCAGCATGGCGGCGACGGTGAGGCCGCGCAGCGCGTCGACGCTGGCGAGGCGGGCGGGGGCGGCATCCGGAGCGCGGGTCATGGCGGAAAAGGGGCCTGCGCTCACGGTGCCGGCGCGGCGTCGCGCAACTGCACGCGATCGAATGCATACAGCGGCCCGTCGGTGGGTGCGGTCAGCGCAAGGCACAGCGTGTGGTGGCCCGGAGGCGGCGCGATCGCCGCCTCGAAGGCCAGCGCGCGCGGGGCGCGAGCCGGATCGGGCAGGACCCAGCGGGTCAGCTCGGGACCGTCGCAGGTGTCCAGATGCACCACCAGCTCGCCGAACGGCGTGGTCCGGGGACGCTGCACTACGAGCTTCGCGTCGTGCGCCAGCGCGTAGTTGTTGGGCAGGCGCTGCAGCGCCACGTGCAGGCCGTGGATGCCGTCCAGCGGCGCGTCGGTCCACTGCTGGCAGGCATTGAACAGGGGCAGTTCGTACACGGGCGACAGCGAGGTGACGTCCGGCAGCGGCTGCACCCGCAGGCGGAACGGACTGCCCGGGCAGTTGGCGAGCGCCGTGGTGCCGCGGGTGAGCAGCGCGGCCCGGTCGATCACGCGGACGCGCGGCGCACCCAGCACGCTGCCGTCGGTGGCATACGCCACGGCGCGCACGGTGGCGGGCAGCGTCACGGTGAATGGCGCGGTGTAGAGCAGCGCATGCGCGTCCGGTGCGCGGCCGTCCAGGGTGTAGCGCAGCGTGCCGTACCTCGCCTGGTTGGACAGCGTGACGCGGGTGCGGCCGGTCGCCAGCGCGGCGTCCGCGTCCACCTCGATGTCCGGCGCGAAGGCGCTGTCGGCATAGCCGATGCCGGCCGCACGATAGCGGGCCAGCTGCCCCGGCAGGCGGGCAAGGAAGTCGTGCCAGTCGCGACGCGCGACCGGCGTCCAGTCGACCTCGGCCAGCGCGTCCAGCCGCGGGAACACCGCATGCTCGACGTGGGCGAAGCTCGGCATGTGCTCGGTCCACACGTTGGCCTGCGCGCCCAGCACGTGGGCCGCTTCGGCTGCATCGAGTCCCTTCGGCACCGGCTCGAAGGCGTAGATGTCGGCCAGCGAGGTCACCGGGATGCGGCCGGTGGTCTCGTCGGCGCGAGCGCTCTGCAGTTGGTCGAAGTACAGGTCGGGCGCCGGCGACAGGATCACGTCGTGTCCCTTGGAAGCGGCCTCCACCGCCCCCTTGGTGCCGCGCCAGGACATCACCACTGCATCGCCGGGCACGCCGCCTTCGAGGATCTCGTCCCAGCCGATCATCCGGCGTCCGTGGGCAGCGAGGTAGCTGCCGAGCTGATTCATGAACCAGCTCTGCAGCGCGTCGTCGCTGGCCAGGCCCAGCCGCTTGCGCTCGGCCTGCACCGCCGGCGAGGCCTGCCACTGGTCCTTCACCGCCTCGTCGCCGCCGAGGTGGATGTAGCGCGACGGGAACAGCGCCATCACCTCGTCCAGTACGTGCTCCATGACGCGCACGGTGGCCGGGCTCGGGTTGTACAACGTGATGTTGACGCCCCAGTCGACCGACACCCTGGGGCGCCTGCCGGTCACGCCCAGGCGCGGGTAGGACGCCACCGCTGCGGTGGCATGGCCGGGCAGGTCGATCTCCGGCACCACGGTGATGTGGCGTGCCGCCGCGTAGGCCACCACGGCGCGGATCTGCGCCCGCGTGTAGAAGCCGCCGTAGCGCTTCGGCTCGCCGTCGTGGCCCGCGTCGGGCGGTGTGCGCCAGGCACCGATCCGGGTGAACTCGGGATAGCGCTTGATCGGGATGCGCCAACCCTGGTCGTCGACCAGATGCCAGTGCAGCACGTTGAGCTTGTGCTCGGCCATCTGCTCGACCAGCGTGCGGATCTCGTCCGGCGTCTGCATGTGGCGCGCGGAATCCAGCATCAGGCCGCGCCAGGCGAAGCGCGGGGCATCGTCGATGGCCAGTGCCGGCAGCGGCGCGCCGGCCGGCACCGAGGTCAGCACCTGCCACAGCGTCACGGCGCCGTAGAACAGGCCGGCATCGGTGCGCGCACGGATCTGTACGCCGTCGGGCGCGATCACCAGCCGGTAGCCCTCGGCGGCAGCGACCGATCCGTCGCGCACGAAGCGCACCGCGGCGACATGGCCATCCGTCGCCAGGGGCAGCGCAAGTCCGCGGCTGGCCTGCGCCCTCTTTGCCAGCCATTGCGCGGCACCGGCAGCGGCCCGATCGCCATCGGGGACGCCCAGCGCGTCGCCGGAGCGGAGCACGAATCCGCCCGACGCGCGCTGAAGGGACGCGACCTGCGGGATCAGCGATAGCGGCGGCACGGCGGGGGCCGGCGGCACCGCGGCGACGGAGGCGGCGGGACGGGTTGCGGTGGTCGGCGAGCACGCCGCTACGAGCGAACCGGCGACGACCAGGGCCAGGCGGATCAGGGTCGGGCGGCGGGGCATCGATCACTCCTGCGACGGTGGCAACCGGCATGCTGCCACGCGGTAAAAAAAAGCGGGCCGAAGATCGGACCCGCGGGGAGTAGAAAGAAACCCTAAAGGGAGGCGGCCATCCATGGCCGATGCCTTGCGCGACGACGGGGTCGAGGCGGCGTCGCGCGAGGCAGGTCAGAGCTTGTAGTTCACGGAGAGGTCGTACTGACGGCCGTTGGTGTACAAGGCCTGCGGCGCCTTGTCGAAGCCCAGGCCAGCCTGGGATTCCTTCTCCTAGTACACCAGCATCGGATTGTTGAGGTTCATCGCATCCAACGAGACGCTCAGGTGCTCGTTGAACTTGTAGCCAGCCGAGAACGAAAGATCGCCGTCGCCTTACGCGCACCTATCACCGGCTGTCTTTGAAGCGTCTGACGACGAAATCAGTAACCAGCTGCAGGCACCAATGCAGGCACTCAGAGCTGACGGCTGAGGATCCCGTAGCGATAACGACGAACAGTTAGAGAATAGGTGGGGTTGTCACCGACCACGACTTGAAATTCGTGCCGATGACAACCTCTCTTCTCCGCACCCAGCGGCTCAGCCAAAGAAATTCAGGGAGCCGATGTGATGCTAACTAAATCCTTGAATGATAATAGTCGAAGCTATGAGCCGAATAGCCAGATACATATCTAGTTCCGCGACTCGATCATCAGTGATTGTGGAACCCTGCGATCGATCAAAACATTATTGGGATTTTTGATGTCCGGTTCTTTATAACTTTGATCCCAGTGAGCAACCACAGACTTTGGTACAGTATTCCCCATCAAAGAACATGTTTTAATCGTCGGTGTGTCCTGAGGTAGACAAAGCTCCCGGCCTGGAGTTGTATAGCTATTTTGCAACGGCTTCCACATCATGGTAGAAGCAAGCTGCGAAGAGCCACCTCCATCCAAAAGCATCACAAAATCAAAAGACCCCGACGGGAAAAATCGGCGCAGATCCTCCACCGTAACTCCAGCTCCCGCCTTTCCACTTTGAATGACTACGATCCTCATCTTATATCGATCAATCGCAGGAATGGCCTCGGTAGCGAAACCAATTGCAGTTCGGGCGACTGGTGAGTCCCAGTTCGCTGCGACGAATTTCGGAATCGAACGGTCATTTTTTAGCCGTGGTTGGCCAGCGTAACGGATCCAGACCCCAGAAACGGCAGTAATTGGGCGTTTATTTTGTAAAGTATCAAAGGTGCTGTCTGGGTTGCGATAATAATCCGCAATTTCTAACGAACCATCAGAATTGAAACCCAGTGTACCAAAATGTTCGTCAGGTTGCCCCCCGGTGACCTCAACGTCGCCCCAGTGACCCATCCAACCGTTAGAAACGTTGCCCTTATAGGAACCAAGGTTCAATCCACACGCTTCCTGGAATATCGACTGCCACCCGCTCGGCCGACCCAGAAACGGTCTAGTATCGAAAAAATTAATATTGATTCCGGTAATATCATGCGGCCTGTCAAGTTGAGCGTAATAGCGCGTCACATGCGAAACGGGCTTGAACGGCACCAGTTTCGACAGCCTCGATGGTGATGCTGGCAGTACGTTGCCATAGGCCGCTTGGCCATAGAGATCGCCGCAATGGTAGACTTTTCCATTCAAGCACTGGTTTCGCGGGCTCGCCCCCCCCCAAACTTTCGCCCCGTTGACATAGTTGTACTCGATGGAGTCACAGTTGAGAGGAAATTTTCTGTTGTCTCCACTGAATATTTTGTAATTCCTAAAGTCCGGAATATCTAGCTCGAAACCTTCTAGGTTATAGAATGTCCCACCTCCCTCATTT
>JAGWVM010000223.1 GCA_018970895.1 Lysobacteraceae bacterium
TCCGTGGCCCATCACCATGGCGATCGCGGAGCCGCGTCCCCCACGGCGGTAGAGCTGGCCGGAGACCGCGGCCTCGATCGGGGCCAACCGCTCGATGGCACTTTTCATCCACCCGGACAGGTAGGGGTGTCTGTCGATGCGCAGATCGCTGGCCAGCGCGCCGAACACGGCGAGGGTGGCGGTGCTGTGCCGCAGGTTGTGTGGATGCAGGCGGCGGTCCCCCGTCACGCGGACCAACAGGTCGTTGATCTTCCCGACCACCGGGTGACCCTCGAGCATGTCGGCCGTCGGGATGCCAGCGTCGAAGAACACGTAGTCTTCCAGGTCACGCCCCTCGGCCATCCGCATCACGATCTCGCGTTCGCGGAGCGGCAAAGCAAACAGGGGGAGCACCCGATGTGCATTGCTGGTCTTGAGCTTCCGCGCCTCATTGGGGCGCACGCGCAGGAGCTCCTCGTCCAGATCGCGTGCCCGAAGCCCCAGGATCTCCTTGCGCCGCATCGTCAGCCTGAATGCAAGGATCCAGAAGGCCCGGGTCTGGTCGGCCAGCGCGGCGTCCTGAAAGGCCAGCGCGCCCCGGTCGATCAGGTCCAGTCCCCGCTGAAACTCCTCCTCCACGATGATCAGGCTGCTGATCGCGTAATGGCCGCTGTCGAAACCTTTCAGCTGGACGCGGGGCAGATGCGGCAGGTGCTGGCTACGCACGTACCTGTCAAAGGAACCCAGCGCGGCGGCAATGCGACCGGTCTGCCCAATCGAGTGCCGTGTCATGAGCACGTCTTCGTAGGCCTCGAGCAGCTCCTCATCATCCAGGTCGCTCAGCCGGTCCGGCAGCGCCTCGAGCAGCCGATTGGCGAGCAGGGCGCGGTAGTTGTTCACGGATCCTGCCTCAAGGGCCTTTCCGTTGTTGCGCCGTTCGCAGCCCAGATAGCGCAGCCACGCCACCACCAGACGGGCCGTCTCCCGAGCGGCATCGAGCTCATCGATAAGCGCGTTCAGCCGCTCCATCCAGCTCTCGCGAGGCGACTTCAGGATGCGTCGAAGCGCTGGGACCAGGCCTTCGTCTTCCAGGTCACCCTGCCAGGCCTGCTCGACGAACGTTGCGGCGGCAGTTGCGTCGGTTCCGGCCAATGGCGCGGGTGCATCTGCGCTCGGGGAGCGTGCCGGCTCCGGCCCGCCGGGATCGTTGGTCGGATTCGGTGCTCGGTAACCCAACAGGCGCAGCCACGTATCGCTCTCCAGGGAGGAGCTGGCGATGTCTCCCCGGGCATAGGTCACCAGCATCGGCATGGACGTCATCAGCAGCCGCTGGAGCATCGCCTCCCGAAGCCCGTCCAGCGTGAGCCGGGGCACGGGTTTGCCGAGCGTTGCCTTCATTGATTTAAGCAGCGCCGTGAAGGACCTCGACGCGAGACCTTCGTAAAACCGGGTCCTGCCGCTGGCCTTGAGGTCCTTGCCCGGCCTGGGCAGGTCCGATGCCTGCTCGGAGGCCTGCAACCATGCCACGAGCGTGCTCGGATCAAGATGCAGGCGATGCAGCCTGGCCGCGCCATGTCCGTTGGTGCTCAGGTCCAGGTCTACCCACGCCCAAGGTCCGGCGACCCACGGTGCACTACCTATCTCCTCCACCGCTCGGCCGAGCACGGTCTTGGACCCTTGCCCGAGCCGCACGACCAGCATCGCCATGACCAGTCCCAGTGCCGCCAGGGCGTCGGCCTCCGGCGCCTTCCCCTTCCGGCGGCTCTGCCCAGGACGCAACTGGAGGACGTAAGCATCCAGCGCCCCCTCGAACGCATCCAATGCCTCGATCTCGGCGCACCAGGTGCGGCTGACCGTGCTTCGGTCCTCGGCCGGCGCGGCGAAGCCACGCCGCGGGGTGTCCGGATCCACCGATCGCATCCGCTTTTGCAGCATCGTCAGCGCCGCGTTGCGATGGTCCCGGGCGATCTTCGGGTTGAGGCTGGCGGCGATGGCGGCCAGCATCACCTTCTTGCCGCCGGCCGTCGATGGCTCGGAAAGCACCGTGGGCACGCGATCCTGGATGTCCCGGAGGATCTGCATCATTCGCCGGTACGCCTGCACTTGCGCATCCGTTGCATCAACCGGCGGCGGATCCCACAGGGCGTCGATCAGTCTTGCCATGTCGGCCCCTTGAGCGGGACGAAGCCCACCTCGACGAGCATCTGCTCGACGGGACCCTCGGCCAAGTCGCACAGCCGGCGCATCGGGTACGTAGACAGAAAGTCGTGCGGGCTGACCCGATGCAGCCAGTGCCCCATCCACGCGTCCAGGTCCTCGCCGGCGACGCGGTGGACTTCGCGCAGATGCGTGCGCACGAAACGCCGCAACGCGTAGATCTCCAGCTCAAAGGCGGGCGTCGTGAGCCCGACCGCGTGGCTTGGCCGAAAGCGCTCCGGGTCGCCGGTTTCCGGGTCGATGTAGATCAGGGGAAATGACGCGTTCTCACGCGTCAGTCCCCTTGCCAGCAGGTAACGCAGGTAGCTCCTGAGGTGGGCCTCCAACGTTCGGGGGATCGCCACGACCCGCCGGTGGTAATCCGTCCGCGCCTTGTCCACGAAGCTCAGCATCGCCGGCAGGCCACGCACCTGGGCCGGTAGATCGAGGTCGAGGCTGACGACCGGGCGCATGGCCGTGCCGAGCACCAGGCTCGCCAGGGTGTAGGCGGTAAAGGCGTTGTGACGCTCCCGGTAGCTTCCGTGCCTGACCCGGTCACGTAGGTGCTCGAGCTTGCGGGCCACGCTTTCCACCGTCGGCACGCGCAGGGCCCCATACCCGTGGACAGGATTGTTTTCGGGCTTCCCCTCGCCGTTGTTCTCGGGATGAGGCCTATCCCGAACCCATACGCGCCGGTACACGTCCGACATGGTGGAGGCTCGATAGTGGGCGTAGTGGGCGACCGACGCAGCGTGGCCGTGCAGGTGGCCTGTGATCAGCGCCGCAAGGCCGAGGTCTCCGTCGTTGACCGTCAGCAGCTCGCGATGAAGAAACTTCGCGCACTGGGTGATCGTGGCCTCGGCCCGGGGCAGCGCGCGCTGCAGGAAGTCGGCGACACCTCGCATCCTTGTACCGGTGCGCTTCTGGAGGAGCTTGCCGGGCCTTGCCAAGCCGAAATGCGCGAGCAGCTCGGCGAACCCCGTGTGATCGTTCAGCCACATCTGCGACCACTGCGGCCGCTCGTCGCGTGTCCGGGGCAGGTTGGCCCACGCCGCGGCCGGTGCCGGCAACACCCAGCTCTTTTTGTTCAGGACATAGCCGATGCTGCCTTCCATACCCTGCACGCTGCATTCGTTCTCGTGAACCTGCAGGCCCA
>JAGWVM010000075.1 GCA_018970895.1 Lysobacteraceae bacterium
CGAAGGCAGTGGCCTCGCCCGGGACCGATGAAAACCGGCTTCAGCCGCCCTCGGCCACGCTCTCCACCCGGTTGCGGCCGGCGCGCTTGGCCTGGTAGAGCGCCGCGTCCGCGCGGGCCATCAGTTCGGCAAGCCGGTAGCCGCAGGTCGCCGTCGAGGCAATGCCGAAGCTTGCCGAGATCGCCAGGTCGGGATGCCGTTCGTCGAGGGTGAGGTCGGCCAGCGCAAGCCGGATGCGGTTGAGGATCGCCACGCCCTCGTCGAGGGTGCAGTCCGGCAGCAGCAGGCCGAACTCTTCGCCGCCCAGGCGTCCGAAGATGTCGATCGAGCGCAGGTGGTCGCGGCACAGCGCCACGGTGCGCACGATCGCAGCATCGCCGGTGGCATGGCCGTAGCTGTCGTTGATCTGCTTGAAATGATCCAGGTCGATCAGGGCGAGGCAGGCGCTGCGCGAGGACTTCTCCGCGTAGCGCAGGGCCGCTTCGGACTCGCTGATGAAATGCGGGTGGTTGAGGATGCCGGTGAGGCCGTCGCGACGGGCGAGCTTGCGGAACCGCTGCTGCGAGCGCTTGGTGCGGACCAGCCAGATGCCGACCGATACCAGCACGCTGACCAGCAGCAGGAGCTGCAACCGGCTGGCCTGGATCTGCTTGCGGTCCAGCGCCTGCTGCAGTTCGAGCATGCCGTTCTTCCGGCTCAGTGACTCCACCTGCAGTCGATGCGCGGACAGCTGCTGCTGCGCGGTGTGGTAGGCCAGGGCCATGGCCTGGGTGTCGCTCACCGAACGCGCCTTCACGTCGCGGTAGCGGCGGTAGTAGTCGAGCGCCGTCCGGTCGTTGCCGGCCTGGTGCGCCACTTCGTACAGCACCTTGTAGACGTTCTCGGACAGGCCCTCGAAATTGCCCTTCGGATCCATCGCCAGCGCCGACTGTGCCCACCGCCGGGCCACCGCCGCATCGCCGTTCTTCCAGTAGGCATATCCGTAGGTGCTGCGCAGCACGTAGACGTGTGCCTGGAATCCCTGCGCGTTCACGGTCGGCGCGATGCGCTTGAGCAGGGCCAGTGCGGCGCGCGCGTCGCCGGTTTCCGCAAGGCGCCGCGCCAGGTCCAGTTCCACCGTGTCGGCGAACATCGGCTCGCCGGCCGCGGTGCAGGCGTCGATGGCCTGGCGGAAGATCGGGTCGGTGGGCGGCAGGGTGTCGTCGGCCACCTTCGCGCCGAACAGATAGACGTACGGGCGGCACATCGACTGGCCCGGTTCGGCGTACTGCACCATTTGCCGCGCGTAGGTCGCCGCCGGGCCCGACTGGCCGGCCGAGGCCATCAGCTGCGACAGCTGCGACAGCGCCATGTACGCCACCTTGCGGTCGCGGATGCGCGGGATGTCGGCGGCCAGGCGGTCTGCCCGCTCGAACGCCTCCAGGTAGTGATGGCTGATCGCCAGGATGTTCAGCAGCGTGCCGGCGGCCAGGCTGCGCAGGTCGATGTCGCTGGCGTGGTCGGCCACGTCGCGCAGCAGGGGCTCGGCCGAGGCGTAGTCGCCGGTGAACGATCCTTCCCAGCCGTCCAGATAGCGCAGGCGCCAGCGGTCCTCCGGCGTCATCACCAGCCCGGGCCGGTGCAGGCGATCGAGCAGCTGCAGAAAGCGGCCGCGGTCGCGGGTCCTGATCGCGTAGGCCTGCTTCAGCATGGAGGCCGCGTCGTCCGCTGCGGTTTGAACGGATGCCGCCGCTACGGCGGCGGGTGAGGCGGTGACGACGGCGGGAAGCGCGAGTCCTGGCCCTGCCAGCAGAAGGGCGAGGGTGACCGCGCGTCGCCACGGCGGGCACGTGCCCGGACGGTCCGCGCTCATGCCGGGCAGCCCCGGCGTCGCGATCGCGCGCGACAGCGCCCGGACCGATCCCCGATCGCCCTGCACGAAAGACACGCCCTTGACACCGGCGGTCCCTCGCCTCCGATCACGAATCGCATGCCTGGTTCCCCTGAAGCCGAAGCTTGTGCGCCGATATTAGCCGCAGCCGGCCGGCCGCGCTCGGGGCCGCGAGGGGGGAATCCTGTGCCGGCCGCGGTAGCGGCAGGGAGTGGTCAGGGGCCGGCGTGCGGCGACGATCCGGCTCCGCCACGACGGCCCGGCTCCGCGCGGGACAGCAGCCACCAGGCGCCCAGCCCCAGCGCCGGGTCGAGGATCGCGAACGTCCAGAGCGTGTGCGGAAACACCCCCGCCATCGCCGTGGGCACCAGCACCAGCGGCACCAGCACGACGCGGTCCAGCACCGAGGCTGCCACCACCTGCCGGCCACCGGAGCGACCGCCGAAGAAGTACAGCCAGCCGATCACCGCCAGCGCCATGCCCAGCACGCGCACCAGCGCCGCCTCGTGGCCCTGGAAGGGCGCATCGCCCAGCAGCGTCTGGATCACGCCCGGCCACGCGATCAGCAAGCCGCCGCTGGCGAGGTAGAGCAGGCCGTTGAGGGAGGTGTATGTCGAGGCGGTGGAGCGGTGGGCGGGAGCTTCCCGCAGCGAACTGAGCAGGGACATGGGCGACTCCGAATGCATCAGTGGCGAGCTGTCGATTGAAGTGCGCCCTGCGCTAGCCTCAAGTCAGACGTGTTGGGGGAGGAGGTGAACCTGTCCTCGATATCAGTATCAGAGGCCATTGGCCGAAAGTAGCGACTCAAGCTCGGCTCGCGCGGATACCGACAGGCAGCGATAGGGAAGAGGCATGGCACCCTTCTCCTTGGCAAACAGGTAAACCTGAGAGAGACGGTAAACGCGCTTGATTTCACACCAAGCCACCTCGAGCGTGCCCAGCTTTGATTGCCGTGCCAGGCCGCTGGATGTGAATTGGAATGTGCATGAGCCAACGCGCGCCACCTTGTAGAAAAACGCTGGAGTGGCAAATGCGACGATAGCCATCCGTTGCGGTAGAGAGGCCGGCGCTGGCGCATGCTCTGCCGTGGAATGCAGGGCGTCATGCTGCTGCCTTGCCGCTACGGCATAAGGAGCAAAATCAATGCAGCTTGATAGATATTCGCGCAACCGATAGGAAACCGGGACGGTAATCAAAGGTGTGTTCATAATGACTGACGCCTGAGTTAAGCCGGGCCGCGAAGCGGCTTCGGCTTGGACGAATTGTTAGCGCCCAGCCGGCTGTTCGACGTGTGGGGCCTGCAGGCCGAGTGGCGCATACAAGTGATTGTGCACTAGGACGGGGATGCCTCGGAGCGCAATATCAATGTGCTGGTCCGTCCACTCCTTGGACATGGCGCCGTCAGTTACGTGCGCGAGCCACCGGTTGGAAGTTTGAAAAATCGCCACTAGCGAGTCCTCCGCCTCTTGGCGTGGCCCCGGATAGGCGGCGGCGACGGATTCTGGCGTTGCCCGTTCTAGGTTGACGGTTGGTGTTGAGAAGTGCTCGACGGCGATGTCTCCGGGCCGGCGCTTCTCGACTACGCACAGAGTTCCATCCTTAGTAGCGGAGAGCCCTAAGAACTCCAGCAGCGCCCTTGCGTGGATAAAGCCTGCCTCAATCATCGGGTTTGCGACGGCAGCGACATTGCCCTCTAACCGGCAGCGGCCGTTCACGTGAAGCTGGATTGGGGCTTGAGGGTTCGACTCCGAGAGGGACCAAGCCCAGCGGAGCGTTTGGATAGCCTCAAGCCGGTACGGAATCCACCGCCTTAGAAGTTCCTCAAGACTGAACATTGGCGCTAACGCTTAGTAGACCCCACACCCGGGGCATTGAACCGAGTATGCATGGCCCTCGACAGGACGGACAAGCGGGAAATTCCTGCGCGCCGTCAGTAGGTTAGTTGAGTCCCTCGGCGAAGATTGCGCCTTGCGATGCCGGTGTTACACGGTGGATATGGGGTGTATGAGTTACGCCGGCGAAAATTCCGGCGTAACAGAGGTTGCCAGCCCCGTTACTCGGCCGCCTCCCCATGAAAATGCCGCTTGAACGCCACCTCTCCCGTCACCGGCACCCCCAGCTCCCGCGCATAGCGATGCCCCGCGTACACCGCGTGGGCGATCAGCCCAGGTGCGTCGGAGTCGCCGATGTTGCGCACGCTCTGGATGCCGGCGTCGGCCCAGTCCGCTTCGCGTTCGAGGAGCTGCTGGTACAGCGCGTCGTCGGGCAGGCGGGCGGTGACGGTGAGCACGGCGTCGACGGCGAGCGGCTGCTGGCGGTCTTCCCAGGCGTGCTCCAGGGTGAGGATCTCGCCGTCGTAGCCGGCGACGGTGTGCGAGACCAGCACCTCGATGCCGAGCTTGGCCAGGCGCTTGCGGATGTGGCGATAGTCCAGGGTGTTCTGGCTCCATGGGGCGACGCTGTCTTCCGGCGTCACGTACACCACTTCGCAGCCATGGGCGTGCAGTTGTTCGGCGGCGAGGCTGGCGTAGTAGAAACCGTCGTCGTCGAGCACGGCGACGCGGCCGGTGGGGATGCGGCCATCCATCAGGTCGTCCAGCGTGTAGACGGTCGGGTGGCCGACGAAGCCGGGAATCGCGGCGCCGTGGCTGCGGCCGTAGCCGTCGCGGCGCCAGTGGCAGCCGGTGGCGAGCACCACGTGCTCGGCGCCGAAGTCGAGCACGTCCTGCGCGGTGAGCGCAGAGTCGAGGTAGACCGACACGTTGCTGAGCTTGTGGATCTGACCGAGGCGCCAGTCGCGTACGCGCGCCCACTCGGCCAGGTCGGGCAAGCGCGCCTCGCGGGTGACGCGCCCGCCGAGTTCCTTGCGTGCTTCGGCCAGGCTCACGGCGTAGCCGCGCTGGCCCAGCGCGCGCGCCGCTTCCAGCCCGGCGGGGCCGCCGCCGACCACCAGCACGCGGCCGGGCTTGCTGGCCGGGGCGATGCGCTCGGGGTGCCAGCCCTTGCGCCACTCCTCGCCCATGGTGGGGTTCTGCGTGCAGCGGATCGGCGAGATGGTCATGTCGCCGGAAACGCAGATGTTGCAGCCGATGCATTCGCGGATGTCGTCCATGCGGCCCTGTTCCACCTTGGCCGGCAGGAATGGGTCGGCGATGGACGGGCGCGCCGCGCCGATCAGGTCGAGCACGCCGCGCCTGATCTGCGACACCATGGTGTCCGGCGAGGTGAAGCGGCCCACGCCCACCACCGGCTTGCGGGTGACCTGTTTGACGAAGGCGACGAACGGTTCCTGCGCGCCTTCTGATGCGAAGCGCGAGGGCACCGAGTCGTTGTACCAGGCGGCCACGTTGACGTCCCACAGGTCGGGCAGCTCGGCGAGCATCGCCACGATGTCTCTCGCTTCGCTCAATTCCACGCCGCCTTGCCCAAGCAGTTCCTCGGTGGCGAAGCGCAGCGCCACGCCGCAGCGGTGGCCGATGGCGTCTTTCGTGTCTTGCAGCACCTCGCGCAGCAGGCGCACGCGGTTCTCCAGCGAGCCGCCGTAGATGTCGCTGCGCTGGTTGCGGCGGCGCTGCAGGAAATGCATCGGCAGCGACAGGTCGTGCGCGGCGTAGACGTAGACGATGTCCATGCTGGCGCGCATCGCGCGCACGGCGGCCTCGCGGTGCCAGCGGCGGTACTCGGCGATGTCCTTCAGCGACATCGCCCGCGCCTGCGAGGGGTAGCCGTATTTGGACGGCTGGTGCGAGGGGCCGATCAGCACCTCGCGCGAATACAGGTTCGAGGCGGTGGGGCCGTTGTGGGTGAGCTCCACCGCGGCCAGCGCGCCGTGCGCGTGCACCTTGTCGCACATCAGGGCGAGGGCGGGGATGTCGCGATCATCCCACAGCCGCGCCTCGACGTAGGGGGTGAGGTCGCCGCTGGGGTGGATCTCGCATTCCTCGGTGGACACCACCGCCCAGCCGCCCTCGGCCTTCACCTCGCGCATGGCCGCGTGGGCCAGCGGCATGGCGTGGCCCATGCCGTTGCAGTGGGGTACCTGGAAGAAGCGGTTTTTCGCCGTGACCGGGCCGATCTGCACCGGAGTGAACAGGATGTCGTAGCGGGGGTCGCGCATGGGGCTCAGACCTTGGCGGAAGCAGGTGTGCGGCGGCGCAGCCGCATGAAGGCGTACAGGGGCAGGCCGGCGGCAATCAGGGCGAGCGCGTAAAAGAAGGTCTTGCCGCCGATACCGACGATGGCGAACGCGCCGTAGAGCAGGCCCACGGTGGCCACGGCCAGTGCCGCGCCGCTGCCTGCTCCCACGGCGCGGCGACGGGCCAGCACCCACAGCGCCAGCGCGCAGCCCAGGTACAGCGGCAGGCTGGCGGCGGTGGACATCAGCGTGATGAGCGTGAAGGCGGCCACCAGCGAGGCGCTGTAGCTCATCCAGATCATCAGCGAGGCCAGCACGCCGGTGACCAGCAGCGCGATCACCGGCGTGCCCTGCCGGTTGCGCCGCGCCAGCACCGCCGGCAGCACGCCGTTGACCGCCATGGTGCGGGTGATCTCGCCGGCCAGCAGGGTCCAGCCGTTGAGCGCGCCCAGCCCGCTGACCGCGACGAACAGCGCCAGCCAGCGGCCGGCACCGGCATGTCCGTAGCGCTCCACCAGCAGCGACAGGGGTGCGCTGGAGCGGGCCAGGTCGGCCTGCGGGATCAGCAGCAGCGGCACCGCACAGACCACCAGGTAGATCAGCGCCACCAGCACGGTGCCGATCATCGTGGCGCGCGGGATGGTGCGGCCCGGGTCCACCACCCGCGCGGCCGGCAGGCTGGCCGATTCGAAGCCGATCATGGCGAACAGGGCGATGGTCGAGGCGGTGGTGATCGCACCGAGGCCGATCGGCGTGGCGGGGAGATGGGCCACGTAGCTCGCCGGCGCGCGCAGCAGCACCCAGCCGCCGAGTAGCGCGATGGCCGCCATCGGCAGCAGCTTCAGGGCCGTGGTGACGATCTGCACGCCGCCGCTGGCGCGCACGCCGGAGAGATTCACCACCAGCAGCGTCCACTGCAGCAGCAGCGCCAGCACCGCCGGTGGCACCCGTGCCAGCGGTGGGAATACCACCGCGAGGTAGCCGACCACGCCGGTGGCGAGCGCCGCGTTGGTCAGCCACACCGACAGCCAGTACGACCAGGTCGCCATGTAGGCCGGCAGTTCGCCCAGACCGCGCCGGATGTAGCCGTAGGGGCCGTCGGCCTCGGGCAGCGCGCGCGCCAGCCGGGCCAGCACCTGGGCCAGGGCCAGGCAGCCGAGCAGGGTAATGCCCCAGCCGATCATCGCGTTGAGTCCGAACGGGGCGAGCGAGGCGGGCAGCAGGAAGATGCCCATGCCGATCACGTTGCCCACCACCAGTGCGGTACAGGTCCAGAAGCCGATCGTGGTGCTTTGGGTCATGCGGTGCGCTCGTGGCGGTGCGAGGGTTGGGTGTTCATGTGATGCGTGTGATTCCCCTTCGTCATCCCGGCTTTCGCCGGGATGACGAAGGGGAGTCTTGGGCCTTTCCCGCAGAAGCCGAGCGGAGCGGCTGAGCCCTGCCATGAAAAATCCGCGACACGCCGATCACTCCAGCGATACCGGCGTGCCGGCCTTGATCACGCCGCGGATCGAGCGCAGGCAGTCGATGTCGTGCAGCGGGTCGCAGGCGACGGCGACCAGGTCGGCGGCCTTGCCGGGGGTGATCGAGCCGAGTTCCTTTTCCTTGCCGAGCAGGCGGGCGGCATCGAGGGTGGCCGAGCGGATCGCCTGCAGCGGGGTCATGCCCCAGCGCACCATGTAGGCGAACTGGCGGGCGTTCTGGCCGTGCGGGTAGACGCCGGCGTCGGTGCCGAAGGCCAGGTGCACGCCGGCCTTCACCGCCTTGCGGAAGCCTTCGCGCTGGGCCAGCGTGGTTTCCTCGTTCTTGCGCAGGATCTCCGGCGACCAGTGGTCGCGGGTGCCGATTTCCTCGATGTAGTCGCCGTCGTAGATGTCGGCGACCAGCCAGGTGCCGTGCTTGACCAGCAGCGCGATGCCTTCGTCGTCGATCAGCGAGCCGTGCTCGATCGAGCGCACGCCGGCGCGGATCGCGCGCTTGATGCCTTCGGCGCCGTGCGCGTGGGCGGCGACGAACTTGCCGTGCCTGGCCGCCTCGACCACCGCGGCGTGGATCTCCGCCTCGGTGAATTCCGGCTTGCCCGGCTCGGTGCCGTTGGCCAGCACGGCGCCGGTGGCGATCACCTTGATCAGGTCGGCACCGTGGTCGAGGATCTTGTCGACGTTGTGGCGCACCGGGTCCACGCCCCGGGACACGCCCTGCCGGAACGCCGGCGGCACCACGGTGCCGGCCGGCAGGCCGGTGATCTCGCCGCCACCGCCGGGCGCGGTGATGTAGGCGCCGGCGACGAACATGCGCGGGCCGGGAATCTCGCCGGCGTTGATCGCGTCGCGCAGCGCGATGTCGGCGAAGCCGCGATACACGCCCACGTCGCGCACGGTGGTGAAGCCGGCCTGCAGCGTCTTGCGCGCGTTCATCGCGCCGATGAAGGCCTGCTGTGCCGGGCTGATCTTCAGCGGTGCGGCGATGTCGGCGGTCTCGGCTTCCTCGGCGATGTGGGTGTGCATGTCCATCAGGCCGGGGACCACGGTCCAGGCGGTCCAGTCGAGCACGCGCGCGCCCTCGCCCGCGGCGGCGGACCACGACTGCACCGAGACGACCTTGCCGTCGGCGAGGGTCACCGCCTGGTCGGTGAGCATGCGGCCGCTTTCGACGTCGAGCAGGTGGCCGGCATGGACCACGGTGCGGTCGGCGCCCTGGACGGGTGCAGCGAGGGCGGGTGTGGCGAGGGCCGCGGCGAGGGCGAGCAGCAGGGTCGGCAGGGCCTTGTTCACGCGTGCTCTCCCGCGGCGGCGTAGGCCGCGCGCAGCCGGTTGTGGAAATGCCAGACGCCGCTCTCGCGCTTCGGGCACAGCCGGCCGGCTTCGTAGGTGCCGGAGGTGAGGCCGCGCTGCACGGCGACGCAGATGTCGATGTCCTCCTGCTGCACCTCGTCGCTGAATGCCTGGTCGGCGGCGATGCGCGCCTGGGCGGCGGCGTCCTGCGCGTAGTAGTAGTCGAACTCCACGCGGCAGCGGTCCGGACCCAGCGGCACGATGCGGTTGGTCTGCATGCGGCCGGGCATGATGTTGAGCATCACGTTGGGGTAGACGAAGTAGTAGAACGCCTCGCCGTCGCCGTAGATCGCGGTGCTGTTGCGCAGCGGCGAGGACTGCAGCGAATACCAGTCGAACAGCTCGGTGTCGTAGGCGCGGTAGTCCAGCACCTTCGAGAGCCCCGGGTGCACGTGCGGCAGGTGGTAGCCCTCGAGGAAGTTGTCCACGTAGACCTTCCAGTTGCAGTCGATCTCGTAGCTGTCGCGACGCAGGTAGCGCATGGCCGAAGGATCGATCGGCGCGATGCGCTCGGCGATGCCGCCGTAGACCTCGCCGAACGGCGGCGCGGCGTCGTCCAGGGCCACGAACACCAGGCCCTGCCATTCGTGCACGCGGATCGGCGGCAGACGGATGTCTGACACGTCGAAGTCGGCGGCGCCCTGCATCTCCGGCGCGCTGCGCAGCTGGCCTTCCAGCGTGTAGGTCCAGCCGTGGTACTTGCAGTGCAGGGCGCGGGCACCCTTGCCGTTGCACAGCGCCAGCGGACCGGCGCGGTGGCGGCAGACGTTGACGAAGCCGCGCAGCACGCCGTCCTGCCCGCGCACCACGATCACCGGCACGTGGCCGACCTGTTCCACCACGTGGTCGCCCGGCTCGGCCAGCTGGCCCTGGTGCGCCACCAGCTGCCAGCTGCGGGCGAACACCGCGCGGTGCTCCAGCGCCAGCATCGACGCGCCCACGTAGCAGCGGGCGGGCAGGGCGGTGGCGCGTTCGAGGGGGGCAGCGGTGGTATCGGACATGGCGGGCTCGGTCGAGGATGGCGGTCAGGTCGCCCGAGTATCCACGTTCCGTCGGCGTCGCGGAGCGGGTCGCGCCGGCCTTCGACCAAAGGACTTTCATCGCGCTGCAACAAACCCCTATCCGCCGCTCGGGATCGACGCTAGATTGCTTAAAAATACGTAAGGCGGCCTCCATGCTGTTCGACACTTGCCACGTGCCCAGCCCATGCCCGGTGATGCGGTGACGGTCCGCGACGTTGCCGGCACTCTGGAGCAGGCCCTGGCGCATGCGGGTCGGCTGCTGCCCACCGAGCCGGCGCTGGCCGAGGCCCAGGTCGACGAGATTCTCAAGGTGGTGCCGGGGCATCCGCCCGCGCTGCAGCTGCTGGCGGCGGCGCAGGCCGCGCAGGGCCGGCTGGACGATGCACTGACCGTGCTGGAGTCCCTGGCCGAGGGGCATCCGCAGTGGGCTGCGGTGCAATTCGAGCTGGCGCTGGCGCGACTGCAGGCCGGGCGGCGCGGGGCGGCCATCGACGCCCTGCGCCGTGCCCTGGCCTTGCAGCCGGAGCTGCCGCAGGGCTGGCGGCTGCTGGCCGACCAGTTGCGCGAGGCGGGCGACGTGGCTGCGGCGCAGGCAGCCAGCCTGGAACACGTCCGGCATGCCGCGCGCGATCCGCGCCTGCTGGCGGCCGGCGCGGCGCTGGCCGACGATCGCATCCCCGCGGCCGAGGCACTGTTGCGACAGCACCTGCGCGAGGCCCCGACCGACGTGGTGGCGATCCGCATGTTCGCCGAGCTGGCCGCCCGGGTGGGCCGGGCCGACGAGGCGCGGGTGCTGCTCGAGCGCTGCCTGGAGCTGGCCCCCGGTTTCCACGCCGCGCGGCAGAACTACGCCCTGCTGCTGCATCGGGCCAACCTGCCGGAGCAGGCGCTGGCCGAGATCGAGCGCCTGCTTGCCGCCGAACCGCGCCACCCCGCCCATCGCAACCTCAAGGCGGTGGTGCTTTGCCGTACCGGCGACTACGCCACGGCCATCGACCTCTACGCCGAGCTGCTGGCCGAATACCCGGACAACGCCCAGGTCTGGATGAGCTACGGCCACGCGCTGAAGACCGCCGGTCTCACTGCCCGAGCAATCGAGGCCTACCGCCGGGCGCTGGCACAGCAGCCGTCCTTCGGCGAGGTCTGGTGGAGCCTGGCCAACCTCAAGACCTTCCGCTTCACCGACGAGGACGTGGCCACGATGCGCGGCCAGCTGGCCCGCACCGACCTGTCCGACGGCGACCGCCTGCACCTGGACTTCGCGCTGGGCAAGGCGCTGGAGGATGCGCGCGAGTACGAGGCGTCGTTCCGCCACTACGCGGCCGGCAACGCGCGTCGCCACGGCCAGCTGCACTACGACCCGGACGAGACCCACGCGCGGGTCGAGCACATCCGCCGCCAGTACACGCGCGAATTCTTCGCCGAGCGGGCCGGCAGCGGCAGCGCGGCGCGCGACCCGATCTTCGTGGTCGGCCTGCCGCGTTCGGGCTCCACCCTGATCGAGCAGATCCTGTCCAGCCACAGCCAGGTGGAGGGCACGATGGAGCTGCCGGAGATCACCTCGATCACCCGGCTGCTGCGCGGGCAATCGGACGGCGACAGCCCGATGCCGTACCACGACGCGCTGGCCCGGCTCGATGCCGGCGCGCTGCGCGAGCTGGGCGAGCGCTACCTCGCCCACACCCGGATCCAGCGCAAGACCCCGGCACCGCTGTTCATCGACAAGATGCCGAACAATTTCATGCACATCGGGCTGATCCACCTGATGCTGCCGAACGCGATCATCATCGACGCGCGGCGGCATCCGATGGCGTGCTGCTTCTCGGGGTTCAAGCAGCACTTCGCCCGCGGCCAGAGCTTCAGCTACCGGCTGGAGGACCTGGCCCGCTACTACACCGACTACGTGCGGCTGATGGCGCATTTCGATGCGGTGCTGCCCGGTCGGGTGCACCGGGTGATCTACGAGCACATGGTCGAGGACACCGAGGGGGAGGTGCGCCGGTTGCTTGCGCACTGCGGGCTGCCGTTCGAGGAGGCGTGCCTGCGCTTCTTCGAGAACGAGCGTCCGGTGCGCACGGCCAGTTCCGAGCAGGTGCGCCGGCCGATCTACCGCGAGGGCGTGGACCAGTGGCGGCACTACGCGCCCTGGCTGGGGCCGCTCGAGCAGGGTTTGGGAGCGGTGCTCCGGGCTTACCCCGGAGTGCCGGAACAAGAGGGACCGTGACTTTGATGCCGTTTGGGTTTGCTACTTGAAGGGAGGGCAACCGATGTACGAATACCGCAACAACCCCGCCAACGGGACGGTGCGAAGGCGCCTGTCTCGCCTGCCGCTTGCCGCGGCGATCTGCGTGGCGATCGCCGCCCCGGCTTTTGGCCAGGACACCGCCGCGAAGGACACCGGCAAGCAGCCGCCGAAGGAAAAGGTGGCCCAGCTCAGCACGGTCACCGTGACCGCGCAGAAGCGCACGGAAAACCTGCAGAAGGTGCCGATCAGCATGCAGGTGCTGGGTACCGAGAAGATCGAGCAGCTGCACATCAACAGCTTCGACGACTACGTGAAGTACCTGCCGAGCGTGTCCTACCAGAGCGCCGCGCCGGGCTTCTCGGAGATCTACATGCGCGGCATCGCCAGCGGCGGTGACGGCAACCACTCCGGTTCGCGGCCCAGCGTCGGCGTGTACCTGGACGAGCAGCCGGTCACCACGGTGACCGGTCCGCTGGACATCCACATGTACGACATCGCCCGCGTCGAGGTGCTGGCCGGCCCGCAGGGCACGCTGTACGGCGCCAGTGCCCAGTCCGGTGCGCTTCGCATCATCACCAACAAGCCCGACCCGTCCGGTTTCGCGGCCAGCTACACGGTCGGCCTGGACACCGTGGCCAACGGCGGCATCGGCAACGTGGCCGAGGGCATGCTCAACGTGCCGATCTCCAAGAACGCGGCGATCCGGCTGGTTGGCTGGCACGAGCGCGATGCCGGCTACGTGGACAACATCCCCGGCACCCGCACCTTCCCCAGCTGGGGCGGCACCGTCAGCAACACGCCCAACTGCACGCCCAGCAGCCTGCTGGTGTGCACGCACACGGCCAAGAACCACTACAACAGCAACACCACCGACGGCGGTCGCGCCGCGCTCAAGGTCGACCTCAACGACGACTGGTCGATCAATGGCACCTTCATGGGCCAGAAGACCACCGCCAACGGCAACATGGCCTCCGACACCGCGCTCGGCGACCTGGCCATCTCGCACTTCTATCCCGAACGGCAGACCGATCGCTGGTGGCAGGCGGCGATGACGGTGCAGGGCAAGATCGGCAATTTCGACCTGACCTATGCCTATGCGCACCTCAGGCGCGACCAGGAAGAGCACAACGACTACAGCGACTACTCGTTCTGGTACGACACGCTGTACGGCTACGGCTCGTACATCTACGACAACAGTGGCGCGCTGATCAATCCGTCGCAGTACATCATCGGCAAGGACCACTACACCATGGACAGCCACGAGCTGCGCCTGGCCTCGCCGAAGGACGACCGGCTGCGGGTGGTCGGTGGCCTGTTCTGGGAAAAGTCGGTGCACGACATCGAACAGCGCTACATGATCAACGGTCTGTCCGATGCGCTGACCGTGCCGGGCTGGCCGAGCACCATCTGGCTGACCGAACAGGTGCGCACCGACAAGGACGAGGCGGTGTTCGGCGAGCTGTCCTACGACCTCATCCCGGATACCCTCACCGCCACCGTTGGCGGCCGCTTCTTCCGCGCCGACAACAGCCTGGGTGGCTTCTACGGCTTCAGTTCCGGCTTCTCGCCGAACTCCAGTTACGGCCAGGCGGGCTGCATCTCGCCGACGCCGTTCCGCGGTGCGCCGTGCCTGGACTTCAACAAGAACGTCAAGGAGACCGGCTCGCTCGGCAAGATCAACCTGACCTGGAACATCTCGCCCACCAAGATGGTGTACGCGACCCGTTCGGAGGGCTACCGACCCGGCGGCATCAACCGCCGCGGTTCGCTGCCGCCGTACAAGTCGGACTACCTGACCAACTACGAGCTGGGATGGAAGACCACCTGGATGAACAACCGGCTGTCGTTCAACGGCTCGGTGTTCCAGGAGGACTGGAAGGACTTCCAGTTCAGCATCCTCGGCGCCAACGGCCTGACCGAGATCCGCAACGCCAACCAGGCCCGGGTGCGCGGCATGGAGACGGAGCTGAACTGGGCGGCGACCTACAACCTGCAGCTCAGCGGCGGCCTGGCCTACTACGACGCCAAGCTCACGGCGAACTACTGCGGCTTCACCGATGCCAACGGCACACCGGTCACCCAATGCGCCACGCCGCAGGCACCGAAGGGCAGCCAGCTTCCCGTCACGCCGAAGTTCAAGGGCAACCTGGTCGCCCGCTACACCTGGGACGTCGGCGAGAACGACGCCTTCCTGCAGGGCGCGGTGGTGCACGTGGGCAAGCGCCGGTCGGACCTGCGCACGCTGGAGAACAGCCTGGTCGGCGACCTTCCCGCCTACACCACGCTGGATCTCTCCGCGGGCTACGACTGGAACAGCTTCTCGGTGAACGTGTACGTCAACAACGTGTTCGACAAGCGGGCCGCGTTGTACAAGTACACCGAGTGTGCCGCGTCGGTGTGCGCCGCACACGGCGTCGTTCCGCAGTACCCGAACGGGCAGGTCTACACCGTCACCGACCAGCCGCGGACGATCGGCGTGCGGTTCACCCAGAACTTCTAGTCCGCCGCGTTGCCATCGGCACGCGAGAGGCCCCGGTGGAAACCGGGGCCTTTTTTTCCTGCGTGATCGTCGGGCGCAAAAAAATCGGCCGCCCGGAGGCGGCCGATCCGTGCAGCGTGCAAGCCGGGGCGAATTACTTCTTGCCGCCGGCGTCCTTCATCGCGTCCTTGGCGTTGTCCGCGGCGTTCTTTGCGGCGTCGGCGGCCTGCTTGGCCTGGTCGGCGGCATTGCTGGCAGCCGCCTTGGCGTCCTTCATCATGCCGTTGCCGGAGGCGCTCATCGCGCCGGCCGGGGCAGCCGCAGAAGCCGCGGCGGCGGCACCCTTGGCCTGGTCGGCCGCCATGCCGGCGGTGTTGGCAGCAGCCTTGGCCTGGTCAGCCGCCTGCTCGGTGGCCGTGGTCGGCGCAGCGGCAGCCGCCTTCTGGGCCTGTTCGGAAGCCTGCTGAGCCTGGTCAGCGGACTTCTGGGCGTCCTGCGCGGAATCCTGCGCGCCGTTGCTGCAGGCCGCCAGCAGCGCGACGAGCGCGGAGGCGAGAAGGGTACGCGTGAACTTCATGGGGAATCTCCTTAGCCGTGGAATGCCGTATGGCCGCGTATTAATAGCGCTTTCCCGTGAAAGCCGCTACCGGGCCGCCATCGGCCCGGGAAGCGTCATTAATGCGCCCGTTAACTGTGCGCGGAAAACGACGCCCGGAATGGTCGTCCCGGGCGCGTGACGGTTCAGTCGATGCACTCGACAGCGATCGCGGTGGCCTCGCCGCCACCGATGCACAGCGAGGCGATGCCGCGCTTCAGGCCGCGCACCTTCAGTGCGTTGAGCAGGGTCACCACCAGGCGGGCGCCGCTGGCGCCGATCGGGTGGCCGAGGGCGCAGGCGCCGCCATTGACGTTGACCTTGGCGTGCGGGATGCCCAGCTCCTTGATCGGCGCCATCGCAACTACGGCGAACGCCTCGTTGATCTCGAACAGGTCGACGTCGCCGACCTGCCAGCCGGCCTTGGCCAACACCTTCTGGATCGCACCGACCGGGGCAGTGGTGAACCACTCCGGCTCCTGCGAATGGGTGGCGTGCGCCACGATGCGCGCCAGCGGGGCCAGCCCGCGGGCCTTGGCATCGTCGGCCGACAGCAGCACCACGGCGGCGGCGCCGTCGGAAATGCTGGACGAGCTGGCGGCGGTGATGGTGCCGTTGTCCTTCTTGAACGCCGGGCGCAGGGTGGGGATCTTGCTCACGTCGGAGCGGCCGGGCTGCTCGTCGGTCTCCACGACCACGTCGCCCTTGCGGCCGGCCACAGTGAACGGGACGATCTCGCCGGCGAAGGCGCCGTTCTTCTGGGCGTCCAGCGCGCGGGTCACCGAGGCGGTGGCAAAGGCGTCCTGCTCCTCGCGGGTAAAGTGGTACTTGTCGGCGCACAGCTCGCCGAACACGCCCATCGCCTTGCCGTCGTAGGGGTTGGTCAGGCCGTCCCAGGCCATGTGGTCGACCAGCTGGCCGTCGCCGTAGCGGATGCCGGTGCGGGCCTGCACCATGTGCGGGGCGTTGGTCATCGACTCCATGCCGCCGGCGACGACGACGCTGGCCGAGCCGGCCTTGATCAGGTCATGTCCGAGCATGATCGCCTTCATGCCGGAGCCGCAGACCTTGTTGATGGTGGTGGCGCCAGCCGCCAGCGGCAGGCCGGCGGCGATCGCCGCCTGACGCGCGGGCGCCTGGCCGAGGTTGGCCGGCAGCACGCAGCCCATGATCACCTCGCTGACGTCGCCGGCACCCACGCCGGACTGCTCCAGCGCTGCCTTGATGGCGGCCGCGCCGAGCTTCGGGGTGGGCACGCCGGTGAACTGGCCGAGGAAGGAGCCGATGGCGGTGCGCTTGGCACCGGCGATCACAACGCTGACGTCAGACATGGGATTCTCCGGGGGGGACGGACTTCGGGCGCGCCGGGCGCGGTCGGGAAACCCCCCGATTATCGCAGCGCCTGCATGACAGCGGCAAACCTCGGGGCGGTCGTTCCAGTGGCATGGTCTTGTGCCAATATCAGGGTGGTCGAAGAGCAGCGGGGGCTGCCGCGTGACGGGCAAACCAGCATCTGCAGGGGTATATCCATGAGCAAGCAGGGAATGACGCTGCTGCAGCGTCGCATGCCGTTACTGATCGCCGCCGCGATCGGCCTGGCCGGCTGCGGCGGTGGCGGCGGGGGCAACACCCGACCCACACCGGCACCACCGCCCTCGCCACCGCCGGCGAGCGCCCAGCCGCCGATCGATATCCACCTGTCGCTGACCAATACCTACGCGGCGCACAACGCCGGATTCACCGGCGCCGGCGTCACCATCGGCGTGGTCGACACCGGCATCAATCCCAATCATCCGGCGCTGGCCGGACGGGTCAAGGCACTGCTGGTCTACGTCGATCCGGCGACCAACAACACCGCGGTCGGCGACGCGGTCGGCCACGGCACGTGGGTCTCGCAGATTGCCGCCGGCCAGCCGTTCGGGCAGTGGCCCGGCGGTATCGCGCCGAATGCCACGCTGGTCTCGGCCCGCATCATCAACGACACCCCGCCGAAGGACAACGGCTCGGGCCTGGGCAACATGGTGCAGCCGTCCGATGCCGACTTTTTCGGCCAGACCCTGCTGCCGGACCTGATCGCGCAGGGCGTGCAGGTGATGAACAACTCCTGGGGCGGGCTGTATTTCGACCCGTCCAACGCAGCCGCCGTGGGCACCGCATTCGGCAATGCGTTCCGTTCGTTCGTGGTCGACCACAACGGTCTGGTCGTGTTCGCCACCGGCAACGACGGCCGCAGCCAACCGTCCGATACGGCCGCCATTCCGTACTACGCGCCCGACCTGGAGCGCGGCTGGCTGGCCGTGGCGGCGCTGGATTCGAACAACCCGACCCAGCTGGCCTCGTATTCCAACCAGTGCGGCAAGGCGATGAATTACTGCCTGGTGGCGCCGGGCGAC
>JAGWVM010000076.1 GCA_018970895.1 Lysobacteraceae bacterium
TGAACTTGCCGATGTTGTCCGGGCTGTAGTCGAACGCCTCGCCGTACATGAAGAAGCCCGGATGCTTGGCGCGGATGCGCGCGCTGAACTGCTTCCAGAACGTGGTCGACATGTGGCTGATGGTGTCGATGCGGAAGGCGTCGCTGCCCTCGTCGATCCACTGCAGGTAGGCGCCGACGAAGTAGTCGAGCACGGCCGGGTTCTGGTCGTCGTTGTTGGACAGCTGCACCAGGTCGTCGTAGGCGTGATAGAAGCGGTGCAGCGGGTTGCGCACCGGGTCGAGCCGGTACGGCGGCAGGTTCTGCTCGTCGGCGACGAGCTTGCCGTTCTTGTCGAAGATCTGGCCGAACTGCGGCTGCTTCACCGGCATGGTGAACGCCGGCGAGCCGTGGTTGAGCACGATGTCCTGGACCACCTTCAGGCCGGCCTTGTGCATGCCGGCGGTGAACTGGCGGTAGTCGAGATCCTTGCTCGGCAGGTGCTCGTCGACCTTGTAGAAGTTGACGCCCCAGTAGCCGTGATAGCCGGTCTTGCCGCGGTCGGTGAACTTCGAGCCCCAGCTCACCGGGTCGCCGCCGGTGAAGGCCTGGTCCGGATTGTCGACGATCGGCGTGATCCACACCGCGCCGAAGCCCATGCCCTTGATGTAGCCGGCGTTGTCCAGCACGCCCCTGAAGTCGCCGCCGAGGTAGCCGATGTTCGCGCTCTCGCCCTTCGGCGCGCCGGGCACCGGGATGTCCCAGGTCGGGTGCGCGCCGCCCTGGTGGCGATGGTCGTTGGACGGGTCGCCGTCGACGAAGCGGTCGGTCAGCACGAAGTAGATCGCGTTGGACGCCATCGGCGCGTCGGTGCCGACGAAGGCGGGCGCCCTGGCCGGCGCGGCCGCGTGGGCGAGCCCGCAGGCGAGGGTGGCGACGAGGGCGGGGAGCAGGCGTTTGGCGATCATGGGTCGGTTTCCGTGGTGCGGTGTCTTTTTGTAGGAGCCCGCTCGCGGGCGATGCTTCTGCTCCACATCGAAGCAAAAAGCTAAGGGCATCGCCCGCGAGCGGGCTGCTACATGCGGTCAGGCGGAATCAGGCCGTTTCCGGGCGCGGCACGCGCAGCGTGCACAGGCCGGCGACCAGCAGGCTGGCGCCGCCCAGGCCCAGCGCCCAGATCGGCTGGTTGTGGAAGAACAGCTTGAGCAGCACGCCGAGCACGCTGGCGGCCATCAGCTGCGGGATCACGATGAAGAAATTGAAGATGCCCATGTAGATGCCCATCTTCGCGGCCGGCAGGTTGTCCGAGAGCATCGCGTAGGGCAGCGAGAGGATCGACGCCCACGCAAAGCCCACGCCGACCATCGAGGCGATCAGCCAGTGCGGGTCGCGGATCAGCAGGAACGACAGCAGTCCCAGCCCGCCCAGCCACAGGTTGACCAGGTGGCTCATGCGCAGCCCGCAGGCGCGCACCAGCAGCGGGATGAGGATGGCGGCGAGCACGCCCACGCCGTTGTAGGTGCCCATCAGCACGCCCACCCAGTTCGCGCCCTCGTTGTAGGCCGCCGAGGTGGGGTCGCTGCTGCCGTAGAAGTGCTGCGCCACGGCCGGGGTGGTGTTGATCCACATCGCGAACATGGCGAACCAGGAGAAGAACTGCACCCAGTTGAGCCGGCGCATCGGCTTGGGCATGCCGTACAGGTCGCCCATGATCTGGCGCAGCGCGCCCTGGCGCGTCGTGCGGCTGAGCCACACGAACAGTGCACCGAAGCCGACCAGTCCACCGGCCAGCAGGTACAGCTCCTTCTCCAGCGCGTAGTGCTGGATCATGCCCAGCATCAGCGCACCGAGCGCCAGGAACAGCGCGCCGATCTTCCAGGCGCCGCCGACCACGACGGGCGTTTCATTGACGTGGGCATCGGCAAACGATTCCAGCTGCTCCGGCGGATACTCGCGGGTGCTGAGGATGGTCCACAGCATCGCGCCGAGCAGCACCGCCGCACCGGCGTAGAACGCGTACATCACCGAGTGCGGCACCTCGCCGGCCGGTGCGGTGTTGGCGACGCCGAAGCGGGTGAGCACGTAGGGCAGGAACGAGGCGACCACGGCGCCGACGCCGATGAACACGCTCTGCATCGCGTAGCCCAGCGGCCGCTGCTTCGGCGGCAACTGGTCGCCGACGAAGGCGCGGAACGGCTCCATCGACACGTTGAACGAGGCGTCCATGATCCACAGCAGGCCGGCCGCCACCCACAGCGTGGGCGAGTTGGGCATCGCCATCAGCGCGATCGTCGCCAGCACCGCGCCGGCGAAGAAGTAAGGGCGGCGGCGACCGAAGCGGTTCCAGGTGCGGTCGGACAGGTAGCCGATGATCGGCTGCACGATCAGGCCGGTGAACGGCGCGGCGATCCACAGCACAGGGATCTGGTCCACGTTCGCGCCCAGCGTCTGGAAGATGCGGCTGACGTTGGCGTTCTGCAGCGCGAAGCCGAACTGGATGCCGAGGAAGCCGAAACACATGTTCCAGATCTGCCAGAACGACAGTTCCGGTTTTGCCTTGCTCATCGTGCGTGGCCCTTGTCCGAAGCAGCGCCCAGCGGCGCGATCACCATCCCCTTCACGTCGGCCGCGTTGAGCGGGCCGGTGCTGCCGCCTGCGCCGCCGGTGTAGTGGGCGAAGTGGCTGAGGTAGCTCATGTTGAAGCCGTCTTCCAGCGTGAACGTGCAGGCCGCGCCGGCCCTGGCCGAAAACTCGCCCCAGGTCGAGCGCTGCTCGCGCACGCTGTGCGGCATCACGATCGGCACCCGCTGCTCGGCGGCGCCGTCGCAGCGGATCGCCAGCATCTTCACCGCGGCGGTGATGCCGGTGTTGATCGGGCCGTGGTCGTTCGAGTAGCTGAACGATACGCGGTAGGCGCCGCTGGCCGGCGCGGTCCAGTGGCGCGGCCAGGTGCCTTCCACGGGCTTGCCTTCGTCGCCGCAGACCGCCGGGCTGTGCAGCGATTCCAGGCCGTTGTCGCCGACACGGGTGGCGCTGACGCAGGTGAGGTCGCCGCTGCGCGGCAGCGTGCCGGTGCCGTCGATCATTTCCGCGCGATGGCCGTTGACGTACAACCGCACCTTGCCGCTCGCCTGGACTTTCCAGGTCTTGCCGTCGGCGGAAAGGACCGGTGCCGCCGGCGCCTCGGGCGCGTACAGCGGCGCGTCGGTACGCAACGGGGCGTCCTTCACGGTGACGGCCTTCAGCAGCACGGTGGTGTGGTCACCCTGCGTGGTGATGCGGTTGGCGACCAGCAGGTTGCCCGTGCGCGTCTTCGGCAGTTTCAGCGTGATGTGACGACCGGGCAGGGCGAGCGAGATGCTGTCGCGGTCGCCGAACAGCATCGGCACCAGCGAGACCGGCAGCTTCGGCACCAGCGTGCCGTCCGGCTCCAGCCCGAACACGCCCTCGGTGACCGCGGCCATGTACGCGGCCACCGACCACAGCTGACGCGGCGAGTTGACCACCGGGCCGCTGAGCTTGCCCTCGTCCACGTGCTGGCCCTGGGTGAGCAGCTCGTAGTTCTCCAGGTTGGAGCCGTACAGCGAGGCGCCGCGCATGATCGACTCGATCTCGTGGGCGATGCGCGAGGGCTGGTCGACGTCGCGGGCGGCGCGCATGGCGTAGGCGCTGACGAACGGCCAGATCGCGCGGTTGTGGTAGATCGGCTGGTCGCGGCGCTCGGGCCACATCACCGGGCTGCCAGCCGGCCAGGTCGGGTAGTTGGCCAGGGTCTGCGCGGCGCGCTCGGGGTTGGCCACGCCGCTGGTCACCGCCAGCGCGATGCCGAGCAGGTCGTAGGTGTCGTTCGGGGTGCCGTCGCCGCCGATGAAGCTCATGTACATGCCGCGGTCGGCGCGCCAGAAGCGGGCGTTGATGGCGGTCTTGAGCGCCTTGGCCTGGTCGGCGTAGCGGCCGGCGGCCCGGGTGTCGCCGTGCTGGCGGGCCAGCGTCGCGGCCATCTGCAGCGCCTGGTAGTGCAGCACGTTGGTGGAGAGCGCGAAGGACTGGCCGATGAAGGTGACCTCGTCGAAGGTCCAGGCCGGGTAGCTCTGCTCGCGCCAGTCCATGAAGGACGTCTCGCCGCGGTACAGGCCGAGCTGCGGATCGAAGGCGTACTGCCGGTCCTGCGCCAGCGTATCGCCCAGCGCCCGGTACACGTCGGCGGCGAAGGCCTTGTCGCCCAGCAGGTGCCGCGCGCCGAGGAACCACACCACGCGGTCGGTGCTGATCGGCCAGCTGCCGCCGGAGCCGGTGTCCTGCATCACGTACAGGCCCTGCGGCGCGGATGGCACACGCACGTCGGAGAGCTTGAACTTCAGACCGTTGCGGGCGCGGTCTGCGTCGAAGCGCCACAGGCCCAGGTCGATCGAGTAGGACAGGTCACGCGTCCACACGTACGGCCACTTCAGGCCGGTCTCGAAGCAGTGGCAGGGGATCGGCTGGCCGTGGTCGAAGGCGCCGTCGCGGATCGCGGTGACCGAGTCCTGCTTCAGGTCGTCCTGGGCCATGGCGTACAGGCCGTCGAACAGCGGGCTGGCGGTGTCGGCGGTGAACGCCTGGGGAGCGATGACCCGCTGGCCGAATGGCCAGGCGAGGGTGTAGCTGCCGTGGGCGTCCGGCTGGATCGAGACGTGGACGCCGTGCCAATCGAGGCCGTCGTGCCAGGCCGGTGCGGGTGGGGCCGCGGTGGCCGCGGCCACCGCGGCGGCCAGCAGCGTGGTCAGCATGCCGGCACCCCGCGCGCGGCGAGGGGGAGGATCAGGTTCATGGCGGTTTCTCCTCGTGCGATGGCCGCGCCGGCAGGTATGTCACGTCGCGGCGGCCCCCGCATGCTGCGTGTGCAGCATGCGCCCGGGACGCGGGCGGCCGGGCCCGCCGATGCTAGGTAGCATCGCAGTGCAGCAGCCAGCGTTTGCATACGTATTCATGCCCGGCGGGCGGCGCCGGCCCGCGCGGAAGGCGGGATACGGCGGAAAGAGGGGTATCCATCCGTGGATCAAGGTCCCTGATCCCTTCCCCCGTCACGGCCTGCGGCGTCGACGGGAATCCGATCCCGGACTTGGGCACGATCAGGCCGTTGCTATTGGAGATCGGATACCCTTTCGGGCGAAACTGTCATTTATTACAGGGCGCCGGTGCCGGCGCGGAGCGACGACGGTGGCGCAGTGGCGGGAACAGTGCATGGTTCGGCTCGGCGATGCCCGGTCGTCGATGCAGTCGCTGGTGCACGTGATGCGCGACATTACCGGCGAGCTCGGCTTCGAGCACTGTTCCTACGTCCTGCGCCAGTCGCTGCCGATCGCGCAGCCCGCGTTCCACTGGGGCAGTACCTACCCCCAGGCCTGGCTCGACCGCTACGTCGACCAGAACTACTTCGAGCGTGATCCGCTGGTGCAGAACGCGCTGGACAGCGAGGTGCCGGTGGTCTGGAGCGACCGCTCGGTGGAGCGTCTGCCGGAATTCTGGGAGGAGGCGCGCTCGTTCGGCATCAACCACGGCTGGGCGGTCAGCTCGCGTGGTCGCGACCGCACGGTGGGATTGCTGACCGTCGCCCGTCAGCACGATGCGGTGTCGGCGGAGGAACTGGAGCAGAGCGAAATGCGCCTGCTGTGGCTGGCCCACGCCATGCACGGGGTGGCCTCGCTGCTGCCGGACGTGGCCCAGCCGGTCACGGAGCCGCTTTCCGCCCGCGAGCGCGAGGTCCTGCTGTGGAGCGCGGCGGGCAAGACCGCCGACGAGATCGGACTGATCCTGGCGATCAGCACGCGCACGGTGACCTTCCACATCAACCGCTGCATCGCCAAGCTGGGCGCCGCCAACAAGACCGAGGCGGTGTCCAAGGCGCTGGTGCTGGGACTGCTCTGAGACTCCCCGAAACGGCGGCGAGGGGCGACGCGATGGCCGCCCGCCGCCGCCGTGGGCGTCACTGGGCGAGGATCGCGCCGAAGTGGCCCTGCACCTGCACCGTCACCTGGCCGCCCTGCACCGTGTAGCGCCGGCCGCTGAGCAAGTCGGTCAGCGTGCTGCCATCCACCACGCTGAGCTGCCATACCGGCAGCGTGACCGCGTGCCCGACGCTGTCATTGTTCAGCGCCACCGCGATGCGGTTCGTGGCGTCGAACCGGCCGTAGGCGTAGAGCTTGTTGGCGTTGTCGGTGAGCAGGGTCATGAACGAGCCGGTGCGCAGTGCCGGGTACGCCGCGCGGATCGCGGTCAGCCGGTGGGTGAGGGCGACCGCGCTGTTGCCCAGCGTGCCCTGGCTCCAGTCGAAGGTGCGCCGGTTGTCCGGGTCCGGGCCGCCCTGCATGCCGTACTCGTCGCCGTAGTAGATGGTTGGCGTGCCGACGTAGGTCATCTGGAAGATCAGCGCGAGGTAGGTCTTCCAGATGTCGCCGCCGGCGCGGGTGGCGAAGCGCGGGATGTCGTGGCTGGAGAGAAAATTGGTCATCACCTGCTGGACGTTGCCGGGGATGTCCGCGCGGGTGCCGTGCAGCCAGGCATCGAAGGTGGTGGTGTCGATCGCGTTCGGGTGGCCGCCCTCGTCCTCGCCGGTGATCCAGCGCGACACCGGGTCGGTGAAGCCGTTGTAGTTCATCGCGCCGTCCCACTGGTCGCCGTTGTCCACCCACGGACCGGCCACTCCCCAGTACTCGCCGAGGATCTCCGCGTCCGGGTTCACCGACTTCACCGCCCGGCGCAGCTCGCGCATGATCTGGTGGTTGGTGTCGTCTTCGCCGCCGCGGCCGCCGGCGTCGATGTACTGCGCCGCGTCCAGACGCCAGCCGTCGATGCGCCATTTGGGGCCGAGATAGGTCTTGACCACCGATCGCGGCGAATCGTAGATGGCCTCGCGCACGGGCGATCCGGGCGCGCCGTAGTCCAGCTTGGGCAGGGTGTCGAAGCCGAGGAAGCTGGCGTACTGGTGGGGCCACTGCTGGAAGGTGTAGTAGCGGTACCACGGGCTGGACTGCGACTCGTAGGCGCCGAGCGTGGGCCAGTCGCCGTACTTGTCGAACCACTTGCTGGTGTCGCCGGTGTGGTTGAACACGCCGTCCAGGATGATCCGTCCACGCGGGCCGTCGCCCCGTCGGTGCACGTTCTCGATCAGTTCGTGCAGCTCGCCGTTGGTGCCGAACGCCGGATCGACCTGGAAGTAGTCGGCCACGTCGTACTTGTGCACGGTCGGGGCGAGGAAGATCGGGTTGAGATACAGGATGTCGGCGCCGACGGTGCGCTTGATGTAGCCGAGCTTGCGGTCGATGCCGGCGAGGTCACCGCCGAAGAACACCAGGTTATTGTCGCCGCCCGGGCCGGCGAACACGCTCGAGCCCCAGGGGTGCTTCTCGGTGCAGTGGCCCTTGTAGCAGTACTGGCCGGTCTGCACGTCGTTGTGGCGGTCGCCGTTGTAGAAGCGGTCCGGGAAGATCTGGTACATCACGCCGTTTTTCATCCATTGCGGCGTGTGGAAACCGGGAATGATGAAGAAATCGCCGAATGGCTGCTCGCTGTCCCAGGTGCCCTGGGCGTTGTACCAGACGGTCTTGCTGCCGTCGTTGATCTGGAAGCGGTAGTACTTCTCCGATCCGGAGGCGGGGATCGTGCCCTGCCAGTAGTCGAAGGTGCCGGTGGCGTCGTTGCGCGCCCAGTGCATCGGCACCCAGTGGAACTGGCCGTCGCCGCTGTCGTAGTACTTGATGTTGGCGCTGGTGATGTCGCCCTTGAAGGTGCGGAAGGTCAGCGTCACCGGCTGCGTGGCGGTGGGCTCGGGTGCACTGTCGAACAGCGGACCCTGGTCGTGGAACAGGCCGTTCCATTCCACGTTGTTGTCGTTCGAGGCGGCCATCGCCGGACCGGCGGCGCCGGCGAGCCCTGCGGCGAGCGCCAGTGCAAGCAGGCGGCAGGCGCGTCGGCGCCGGTCATGCGGGAACTTCGTGCTTCCGAACATCGACTTTCTCCTCCGAGGTGGATCCCGGCCGCCATGGCCGGGGCAAATCGGGAGCAAACGACCCCTCCGCGCGCTCCCCCCGGAGCGCCCGATGATTCTTGTCGACCACTCCCTCCCGGGGTCCGGCCGGGGCTTATCCCGGCGTGTTCCCCCAAACCAGCACGAACTGACGCGCCTGACCGGCAGGCACGCGGATGTAGGTCACGGCGCCGAAGCGATCGGTGCCGGTGGTCCAGCCTTCGCCCTGGCCGGCTTCGAGCGCCTGCAGGCTGGCCGCATGCGGCACGGCCCGGCCACCGGCAGTGACGGCGTTCGCCGCGCCACCGTGTACCTTGAACAGATAGGTCTTGACCTGCGGCACGTAGCTGCCTTCGGCGGCAGCCGTGCTCACCGTGGCGCCGTCGTGCGTGCGCTCGATGGTCAGCGGCTGCGCGAAGTAGGCGCCGTGCTCGTAGGCGTAGTCGTCGCCCTGGTCGTCGTAGTAGGTGAAGTGCGTGGCCTCGCTGGCCGGGAACGCTTCGACCGTCACCTCCGGCACCGGGTGCTGGCCCACGTAGTCCATCACCGGCTGCATCGGGATGATCGCGCCGGCGCGCACGAACAGCGGGATGTCGCTCCAGCCCTTCGCATCGACCGGCACGGTGATGCTCCGGCCGCCGGCGTAGGTCTTGCCGTCGAACCAGCCGGTCCACCTGCCGGCGGGCAGGTAGATGGTCTTGGCCGTCTGGCCTTCGTCGACCACCGGCGAGACCAGCAGGCCCTCGCCGAACATCCACGCGGCGACGTCGTTGCGCACCTTCGGGTCGTTCGGCCAGTCGAACACCAGCGGTCGCACCAGGCCGACGCCGGTGACGTGGCGGGTGTACTCGTAACTGTAGATGTACGGAATCAGCGCATAGCGCAGGCGGATCGCCGCGGTGGCGGCCTTCTCGGCCACCGGGCCGTACACCCAGGGCTGGCGCTTCTGGCCGAACACGCCGTGCACGCGGAAGATCGGCGTGAACGCGCCGAACTCGATCCAGCGCGCGTAGTTCTCCGGCGTCGGCGTGCCGTGGCTGAAGCCGCCGCCGTCCATGCCCCACTGCATCGCGCCGACGTCGATCGCGCTGAGCATGCGCGCGCGCTGGCCGGCCATGCTGTGGAAGCCGGTAGGAATGTCGCCTGACCACATGGCATAGGCGTAGCGCTGCGCGCCGAGGTAGAAGTTGCGGTTGATCGACCACACGCGCAGCGGCGAGTAGGCGCGCTGGCCGTCGTACAGCGCGCGCTCCATGTTGGTGAACTGGGTGTCGCTGCCGATGTCGTCGGCCTCGTCGTTCCACCAGCCGATCATGCCGGTATCGAACGAGTGCTTGAGATGGTCGTTGAAGAACCACGCACGCACCGCCGGCTTGTCGAAATCCAGCTCGCGGATCGGCTTCTTCGAGAAGTAGTCCGGCGCCACCTTGCTGGCCGGCGACCAGAAATCATGCGCGGTGGCGTAGCGGCCCTCGACCGTGTCCACGTGCACGCGCGGCTTCATGATGCCGGTCAGGTGCATGCCGCGGGCATCGAGCATCTGCTTGAGCTTGCCGTCCGGGCCGTCGGGAAACTTCGTGGTGTTCCAGCGGAACTCGCCCCAGTCCTCGCCCCAGGCCTTCCAGTCGAAGTCCAGCGTGAAGTTGTCGATCGGGATGTGCTTGGCGCGGTAGGTGTCGACGATCTGCAGCAGTTCCTTCTGGTCGATGCCCCACTGGCTGTTGGTGAAGCCCATCGCCCACTTCGGGAACAGCTGCGAGTGGCCGCTGAGGTCCGCCACCGCGCGGAAGATCGTCTTCGGCGCGCCGACGATCAGGTAGTAGTCGGTGTCCTTGCGCGAAGTGCCGCTGGCCTGGATGCGACCGTGCCGGAGGTTGAACTGGCCGCCCAGGGTGTCGACCAGCACGGCGTAGCCGGCGCTGCTCCAGACCAGCGGCGCACCGGCGTGGCCCTGTTCGCCTGCGGTGATCTTCTGCTTGCCCTGGCGCAGCAGGCCGGTGCTGACATCCTTCTGGAACGCGGTGTAGCCGCCGATGCCGTAGAGCGGATCCGCCGCATCGTGGGCCAGCGTGAAGGTGCCGTTGCGCAGCGAGGCGAGATCGGCCTGGGTCAGCAACCCGGCGTGTCCGGGAGCGTCGAGGCGCAGTGCGCCGCTGCGGCGGTCGTAGCGCACACTGGCCGCGTCGGTGGACAGCGTGATCGCGTCCTTGTCGTCCCGCACGCGCACGTCGGCGAGCGGGGCGTTCGGCGCCTCGGGATCGAGCACCAGGGTCGCCGGGCCGGCCTTGCCGTCCGGCAGGAAATGCACGTGCACGACGTCGGGAGCGACGAAATCCACCGTCACCCGGTCCGCGCCCATCGGGATCTGCAGCTGCCCGTGATCCACCGTGGCCGGCGCGGTGGTGGCGGCGATGGCACTGGCCAGCGGCGTGAGCATCAGGCCGAGCAGGGCCAGCGGAACGAGCGTGCGGTGCGATCGACGGGTCAAGACGGACATCCTCTGTGCGTGGGGCGGGGCGACTATCGGGGCGCTTGCTCGAGCACCACCGACGTGTCGGGGGGAAGATCGACGCGGTGGTCGTGCAGCTGCACGCCGTCGCGGCTGGTCACGCGCACCGCCCGGAAGGACGAGGCGGCGCCGAGTGCCACCGACTGCGGCTGGCCGGACAGGTTGTGCAGCACCAGCACGTGCGAGTCCGCGTCCTGCAGCTGCCAGCCGACCACGTGGGCGTTGTCACTGGCGAACGCGGTCAGCGTGCCGTCGCGCAGGGCACTCACCTGCTTGCGCCAGTGGATCAGCATGCGGTAGTCGGCCAGCAGCGAGCCGGGATCGGCCAATTCCGCCTGCACCGACACGTCCGGACCGTTGGCGGCGTTGCCGGGCTCCCAGGTGGTCTCGCCCGCCGCGCGTGGCCCGCGCTCCCAGCGCATCGGTTCGCGCAGGTCGGGATCGGGCTTCGTCCCGCGCATGCCCAGCTCCTCGCCGTAGTAGACGAACGGGTGGCCGGGCAGGGTGAGCAGCATCGCCGCGGCCACGCGCATCTGCGCGGTGTCGCCATCGAGCTGGCTCATCACGCGGTTCTGGTCGTGGTTGGAGAGAAACGGCGCGTCGGCGCCCTCGTGGCCTGCGCGGGCGGCGAAGCCCGCGTAGCGCTGCTGCAGCCGCTCGGCCAGGTCGCCGGCCTCACCGCTGCGCGCCGCGTCGATCAGCCGCGTGGCGAGCGGGAAGTCGAACACCGCGCTGAGCGCGCCGTACCAGGGAGCGAGCTGCTGCCAACGGCTCTCGGTCACCTCGCCGACCACGTAGGCGTCCGGATTCACCGTGCGCACGCCGCGCATGAACTGCCGCCACCAGGTGAGGTTCTCCCTGAGCACCGCGGGGTCGCCTTCCTGCGACTGGAAGTTGAGATAGAGGTGGCGCGCCGCGTCCAGCCGGAAGCCGTCCACCCCCTTGCGCGACCAGAACCGGCCGACGTCGACCATCGCCTGGCGCACGGCCGGGTTGTCGTAATTGAGATCGGGCATGCCCGGGGAAAAGATGCCCAGGTAGTGCCGGCCGTCCGGCAGGGCCTGCCACGCCTTGTCGCCGGCGGCGCTTTTCGCCGTGAGGTCGGTGCCCGGCGTGGCCCAGCTGTACCAGTCGTGGTGCGGATCATGCGGATCCTGCGCGGCGCGGAACCACGGATGCTCGTTGCTGGTGTGGTTGATCACCAAATCGATGATCACCTTGATGCCGCGCCTGTGTGCCTCGGTGAGCAGGCGCTCGAAGTCGGCCATCGTGCCGTACTGCGGGTTGATCGCCTCGTAGTCGGTGACGTCATAGCCGTGGTAGCTCGGCGACGGGTTGATCGGCATCAGCCAGATCCCGCTGACGCCCAGCGACTTGAGGTAATCGAGCTTCGCAGTGACGCCGTTGAGGTCGCCAATGCCGTCGCCATTGGTGTCGTACCAGCTGCGCACGAAGATCTCGTAGTAGACACCCGACGGAGCGACGTCGCCGGATTCCACGCGCGGCGGGGCGACGACGGGGCGGGGCGCGGGCGTCGATGCACAGCCGGAAAAAAGCAAGGTGGCGGCGAGCATCGACGCGAGCGTGGCGTGACGGATCAAGGCGGGCTCCCTGTAGGTCGGCGGACGATCAACGGCAGCACGGACGCGCTGTCGTTCGGACGTCCAAAGCGTTCCCCATGGTAGGCCGATGCCCGCACCACGCGGTCATGCTGCATACGTATTCATCCGCGTGGCTGTGCGCTTTTCCGTGGTGCACTGCGACAGGCGCCGGCCCGGTGTCATGCCGCATCGAGGCCGTACCGTCAGGCACGTCCACGCGCGGCGGCGCGTCTGCCGCCGTGGGGGATGCGCGGTGGATTCAGTGCGGGGCGCGGCAGTGCGCGGCGACGAACTGGTCGTGACCGGGAAAGGTTCCGACTGCGCGCTGGATCAGCGTGCGCATGTTGCCGAGGAAGCCGTCCAGTTCTGCTGAGGGCAGCGCGTCGGCGGCCGGGTGCCAGGCCTGCGGCACGATGCCCTGGCCGAGCATGACCTGCAGCCAGCCCACCTCGGTGAACAGCTCCTCGCCGTCGCGGAAGATCTGTCCGCTGCGGCGGAAAAGGGCGATCCGCTCGGCCAGTCCCTCGGGCATGTCGATCGTGCGGCAATGGCGCCAGAACGGCGAATCGTCGCGCTCGGTCGCACGGTAGTGCAGCACCAGGAAGTCGCGGATGCGCTCGTACTCGAAGCGCGTCTGCCGGTTGTACTCGTTGGCCAGTGCCGCGTCGCAGTGCTTGTCCGGAAACAGCGAGATAAGCCGGCTGATGCCGGACTGGATCATGTGGATGCTGGTCGACTCCAGCGGTTCCATGAAGCCGCTGGCCAGGCCCAGCGCAACGCAGTTGCGGACCCAGCAAAGACGTCGCGCGCCGGTGGTGAAGCGCAGCACGCGCGGCTCGGCCAGGGCTTCGCCGTCGAGGTTCGCCAGCAGCGTGGCCGTGGCCTCGTCGTCGCTGATGAACCGGCTGCAGAACACGTGACCGTTGCCGTTGCGATGCTGCAGGGGAATGCGCCACTGCCAGCCGGCGGCGCGCGCCGTCGACTGCGTGTAGGGCCGCATCGGAGCGACCCGCTCGCTGGCCACCGCGACCGCGCGGTCGCAGGGCAGCCACGGCGTCCAGTCGTCATAGCCGGCCTTCAGTGCGCCCTCGATCAGCAGGCCGCGGAAGCCGGAGCAGTCGATGAACAGGTCGCCCTCGATCGACTCGCCGCCCGCCAGGCGGACCGACTCGATGAAGCCGTCCTCTCCGCGCAGCGCGACATCGACGATCCTGCCCTCGACGCGTCGCACCTGTCGCGGATCGCAACGCTGGCGAAGGTACTGGCCGTACAGGCCGGCATCGAGGTGGTAGGCATGTCGGGTGCCGGTCATCGGACTGGAGCCGATCCGCTCCATGCGGCCGAAGCGATGGTCCGCGCAAGCCTGGGCGTTGATCGAATAGGCCCACAGGTCCGGGGCCGCGTCGCCGCGCTCGTGCCGGTCGCGCAGCCAGTAGTGCTGGAAAGGCACCAGGCCGAGCGGCAGCCCGATGTCGCCAAAGGCATGCAGGTAGGACTGGCCGATCCGTCCCCAGTCGTTGAACTGGATCGCCAGCTTGAACGTGCCTTTCACCGCACGCATCAGCTCGTCCTCGTCGATGCCGAGGAAGGCGTTGACGTGGCGGATCTGCGGGATGGTCGCCTCGCCCACGCCGACGGTACCGATCTCGTCGGACTCGACCAGGGTGATCGCCAATTGCGGGCCGAACGCCCGCGAGAGGAGGGCGGCGGTCATCCATCCGGCGGTGCCGCCGCCGACGATGACCACGCGCTGGATCGGATGGGCCTGCATGCCTTGGTGTCCTGAGGGGCGACGTGATGCCGGATAGCTTCACGCCACGCGCCTGTCAAAAAAAGAGCCCCGCTGGAAATCCAACGGGGCTCGGGGAGGAAGCCTTGCGGCTTACTGGAACTTGTAGGACACGCCCACTTCGTAGCGGCGGCCGTAACGCTCCCAGGTCTGCACCTGGCGCGGATCGTGGTTCTGGTAGGTGGTGAAGATCTTGTTCGACAGGTTCGACCCCTGCGCGATGATCGTCAGGCCGTTCAGCGGACCGTGGTCGAAGGTGTAGCTGACCTGCGCGTCGTACGTGCTGCCGCCACCCACCGTCTGCTCGATGCGCGTGGCGCTGATGCCCGACACCTCGCCCAGGAAGCTGGAGCGGTAGCTGTCGCTCACGCGCGCCTCGAAGCCGGCGTGCTGGTAGTACAGCGTGCCGTTCGCCACCCACTTGGACAGGCCCGGCACCGTGATCGGATTCGGGTTGCCCGGGTAGACCAGCGAGCTCTTGGTGCGGTTGCCGGTCAGGATCGCGCCGAAGCCATCGAGCTGCTGCGCGAGCAGGCCGAACGGCAGGTTCAGCGTGACCTGCGCGCCCTTCACGTAGCCGCGGCCGCTGTTCTCCGGGCCGGACACCGTGCCCAGCGTGGTGCCCAGCTGGGCCAGCTGCGCCGCCGAGAGCTGGAACGGCAGGAACGAGCTGAAGTCGTACAGGAACGACGAGTTCGGGTTGATGTAGTCATGCAGCGCGATGAAGTAGCCCGACACGGCGAAGTAGCCACCGCCGCCGGTGCGGCACAGGTCGGAGTTCTTCTGGTCGCTCGAGCTGCACTGGAAGCCTGTGCCACCCGAGAAGTAGTGCTCGTAGCTGACGTTGTAGTTGTCGGCCATGGTCGGCTTCAGCTTCGGATTGCCGCCCGAGGCGCTGAAGTAGGCCTGGTTCGGGTCCGTCGACTGCAGGTAGGTCGGGTTGCCGCTGACCGAGAGGCTCGCGTTCATCTGGTCCATGCGCGGACGGGCCAGGGTGCGGGCCGCGCTGACGCGGATGTCGTCGTTCTGGGTCACGCCGAAGATCAGGTTGGCGCTGGGCAGGTACTTGTTGTAGCTGGTGCTGCCCTTGACCGGGATCAGCGTGATGCCGTTGCCGGTGGTCGCGCTGCCCGGGGCCACGCGCTCACCCTCGGCGCTCTGCGTGGTGTGCTGCATCTGCACGCCGACATTGCCGCGCAGGGAGACGCTGCCCAGGTAGGTGTCCAGGTTCAGCTGGAAGTACGGGGTGACCACCTTTTCCTGGGTCTTCCAGTTCGGCGGGGTGCCCGTGTTGGAGCCGAACGTCGGGACGCCGACCAGCGTGCCGTTGGCGATCTCGGCCAGCGGGTCATAGCAGAGCTGCTGGCTGATGCCCATCCAGGCGAGCGGGCTGCAGGTGTAGCCGGTGTACGGGGCTTCCTTGATGGCGTTGCCGCCGCTCAGGGTGCCACCGCCCAGGGTCAGGAACGTCTGGTCGATGTGGTACGACTTGTGGCGCTCGCTGCGGGCCACGCCGAACTCCAGGCTGGAGAACGGGCCGCTGACGAAGTCACGCTCGGCGCTCAGCTTGAGGTTGGCCAGGTAGTCGACGGTACGCGGGGCATTGATGAAGCCCGCCTGCACCACGTCGCTTCCGGCGCCCCAGCCCTGCGGGTCGGTCAGCACCACGCCGCTGGTGTAGTTCAGCGTCGGCGTGAGGTACAGCAGGTGGTTGGACTGCTCGACGAAGCCCACCGTATCGGTCGCGCCGTTGCTGGCGTAGCCGGTGCCCGAGTAGCTCTCGAGGTTCACCTGGCGGCTGGTGGCGCGCGAGTAGTTGGCCACCAGGTCGGCCGACCAGTTCTCGTTGATGTGGAACTTGTTGTCCCAGTTGAAGTTGTAGACCCGTGCCGAGTTGCTGTTGTAGTCGTTGCGGATCACCGGCTTGACGTTGGTGTAGGTGCCGCTGGTGACCAGGCCGTTCACCACGGTGCCGCCCGGCTGAAGCTGCGCGCCGCTCCAGTACAGCGGGAACTCCATGCCCTTGGCCTGCTGCACTTCCTTGAAGTTGTCATAGGTCATGTCGATAGTGCCGGTGTAGTGCTCGTTCGGCTCCCACTGGAACGTCGCGAGCAGACCGTTGCGCTTCATCGAATCGGAGAAGCCGTAGTTCTTCGAACCGCCGATCACCGCATTGCCGTTGGCGTCGGTCGGGTAGCCCCACGGCGCCTGGTGCTCGATCTGCGCCGGGTTGGACTCGAAATCCACGCCCAGCGTCACACCCATGGTGTGGTTGTTGAACTGGTTCACCCACACGCCGTTGAGGTTGTAGCCCTTGTTGCTGACGCCGGGACCCGGCGACAGCTCGGACATGTCGTTCCACACGTAGCGCGCATTGAGCGCCGCTTCCGGCTTGGACTTCTCGAGCGGGCGGATGGTCTGCATGTCGACCGTGCCGGCCAGGCCCTGGCCGATCAGGTCGGCCTGCGGGCTCAGGTGCACGACCACGGTGTTGAACCAGCTCGACGGGTACTGGTCGAACTGCACGTCACGGTTGTTGGAGGTGGACACCTGCTGGCCGCCATTGACCAGCGCGGTGGAGAAGTCCGGGCCCAGGCCGTGGATGGTCAGCACCTGCGGGCGACCGTTGAGGGTCTGCACGGCGAGGCCGGGCAGGCGGCCCAGGGTGTCGGCGATCGACACGCCCGGCAGCTTGCCGATCTGCTCGGCCGACACGGCCTCGACGATCGAGCTGGCGTTGCGCTTGACCGCGGTCGAGTTCTCCAGGCTGGAGATGAAGCCGCTGACTTCCACCGCCTGCAGCTTGGTGGTGCTGCTGGGGCGCTTCTTGTCGTCGGCCTTCTTGCCGCTCTGGGCGGTTGCCTGGTCGGTGCTCTGCGAGCTGTCGCCGGACTGCTGGCCCGCGACGGTTGCTGCATCCGCCTGCGCGTGCGTGGCCACCATGAACATGGCCGATGCCAGCGCCGCACTGAGCAGATTGCGCTTGAGATTCAACATGTACGCCTCCCCTTGGAAAATCGAATTGATTTCGCCGGGAGTGCCGTTGGATGGTTGATCCGGCCTGCCCGTTGCGAACGACGTTTGTGGTTTGCCGTCGGGGCCGGATGTTAGTCCTGCCCAACTCGCTTTCGCGCAAACCTGCATACGTATTCATAACAATCGGGTGGCCGCCTATCGCATTGTTGCAATTGATATTTTTACTTACCGCAGCGCAATATAGATGCGTGGTAGAAAACGTTTCCATGGTTGTCTGGTGCGGCACGGGAGATTTGATGCAATGCCGCAATATTGCGATGCTCCCGGGGTATGGCCGGGGCTCCGGCGGGCGGGCGTGAAGGAAGCCTTCCGGGCCGCCCGGGGCTGGCTTCGGCCGCCCCCGAGACGCGTCGCAGGATGACGTGATGGACGTATGGACGTCCAAAAGACGATGGCCCGCAGGCCGCGCCGCGGCGCGGTCCGCGCCCTTGGGGCGGGTGCGTCGCATGGCCGGACGGACGTGCCGGATGCCCCGATGGACAGGCTCGCTCGACGCCCGGCGCAGGCATGCCGGTGCCGTCT
>JAGWVM010000224.1 GCA_018970895.1 Lysobacteraceae bacterium
ACAAGCCACCCGAAGGAGCCCCCATGGCCATGAACATCGGTATTGCCAAGAAGGACCGCGAGGCGATCGCCAAGCATCTGTCCAAACTCTTGGCCGACACCTATTCGCTGTACCTGAAGACCCACAGCTTCCACTGGAACGTGACCGGCCCGCAGTTCAACTCCCTGCACGCCATGTTCGAGACCCAGTACAACGCGCTGTGGCTGGCCGCCGACGAGGTTGCCGAGCGCATCCGCACGCTGGACGTGTTCGCCCCGGGTTCCTACAGCCAGTTCGGCAAGCTGAGCGCGATCAGGGAAGAGGCCGGCGTGCCGGACTGGAAGGACATGGTCGCCCAGCTGGTGGAAGGCCACGAGATCGTGGCGCATACCGCCCGCGAGACGATCAAGGTGGCCGACAAGGCCGGCGACGAGGGCACCGCCGACATGGTCACAGGCCGCCTGAAGGAGCACGAGAAGACCGCGTGGATGCTGCGCTCGCTACTGAAGTGAGCCGGCTGCACCGACGACACGGAAAAGCCCGCCGAACGGCGGGCTTTTCGTTTGGAGTCATTGCGGTCAGGTCCGGCCGGATTGCAGATAACGGCGCAAGGCCCGCAGTGTGGCGACCGGCCCGATGACGAAGCCGTCTCCGATGGAAACGATCTGGCTGTCGAAGTAAAGGGCGCGCGGCACAGCCGGAACCCAGCCACGGCTATCCCGCAGGTAGCGCCTTCCTTCGAACCATTGCTCGACCTTCAACGCATCGCCGGACCCAAGCGGCATGCATCCGGGCTGACCGAGGACAGCCGAGGGCAGCATGCCGATCACCGCACCTTGCGCGATCGCAATGGGAAGCCCTGACCCCGTGATTCCGTGAATCAGCGCCGCCACCGCGATGCACAACAGGACCAAGCCGCTGAAGAACCAGAGCCGGTATCTATCCCGCGCCTGCTCCCGCAGCGAAGCAATCGCAATGGGGTAGCGACCGTCCTTTGACATACCGCCTCCCTTCAGCAAGGCGGTGGGCACATCGCCCACCGCCGGTCCCTGATCAGCCCTTCGGCGCCGGGCCCTTCACCGCCGTCACGAAGGCCTCCGGCCGCACGTGTCTGGCGAACGCCTGCTGAACCTGCGGCGGGGTCATCTCCAGATAGTGCCTGGCCGCGACCGTGGTCGCGTCCAGCGGCTTGCCCTCGATGGCCAGGCCGAGCAGCTGCCCGCCGATGCCGCCGAAGCTGGATTCGCCCAGCGGCAGCTGGCGCAACAGGATGCCCTTGGCGCGATCCAGGTCGGCCGTCGACACCGGCGTCGTCTGCATCTGCTTCAGGTCCTGCACCACCAGCGCACTGGCCGCCTTCACCTTGTCCGGATCGGCACCGTAGTCCACCGAGTAGGTGCTGCGGTTCCTGCCGAAGTCGAAGCTGGTGCCGACGGAATAGACCAGGCCGCGCTTGTCACGCAGATCGTGGTACAGCCGCGAGGCGTAGAAGCCGCCGCCCAGCACCTCGTTGCCGACCGCAAGCGCGTAGCGGTCGGGATCGTTCCGGGTCACGTCGATGGTCTGCGCCATCGTCACGCTGTCCTGGCTGGCGCTGGCGTCCGGCACGTGCAACTGGCCGGGCTTGTTCGCCGGCACCGCGGCGTAGTCCACCGCGGGCTTCGGACCGCTCGCCTTCCACGCCCCGAAGGCCTGCTCGACCACCTGCTTCACCTGCGCCGGATCGACCTTGCCGACCACCACCAGGGTGGTCATGTCGGGGCGGAACACCTGCGTGTAGTACTGCTTCACCTTGTCCAGCGTCAGGCCCATCACGCTCTGCGGCGTGGCATGACGCAGCTCCGGATCGCCCGCCGGCAGCAGGGCCTGGTCCAGCCCGATCTGGGTCAGGAAGCCGGGCGACTGTACCTGGCCGGCGACCAGCCCGGCGGTCTGCCGCTGCACGATCGGGAAGGCCTGCGCCGGCAGCGCCGGGTGCAGTTCGGCATCGGCCAGCAGCTTCATGCCCTGTTCGAAATGGGCCGACGGCACCGCCAGCGAGAAACTGCTGCCGGCGGACGCGCGGGCGCTGATCGCGTCGAGCGCGGCCTGGTACTGCAGGCGGTTGAGGTGGGTGGTGCCGAACTGGAACAGCTGGCCCAGCACGTCGGCCACGCCCTCCTCGCCCTTCGGCGCCTGCAGGTCCTGGTTGGTCTGCACGCGGCCGAAGGCCACCACGGTGTCGCTGATCGTCTCCGGCTGCACGATCAGGCGCATGCCGTTGGCGAGGTGGTAGTCGACCGGATGCAGCGAGGACTTCGGCACGCTCAGCTTGGCGAAGGCCTTGGCCGCCCACTCGGGCAGCTGCACCGGCTTGTCCGGGCTGGAGGCGAAGCTCTCGGCGCCGCCGAAGCCCTTGCCCGCCACCGGCTTGCCCGAGCTCTCGGGCGTCAGCACGGCGGTCACCGCGTGGGCCGGATCGAACGTGGCCCTGGCCAGCGCATCGACCTGCGCCGGGGTCACCGCCTCGATCGCCTGCTTGATCGCCTCGGGCGACTCCAGCCCCTCGAACGCCAGTGCGCGCGACCAGGCGTTGGCCAGGCCATCGACCGAATTCTTGTCGAACTCCAGCGCGGCGATCGCCTTGCGTTTGGCCGCCTCGACCAGGGCCGGATCCACGCCCTGGCTGGCCGCCTTGGCGAGGATCGACTGCATCCGTGCGAGCACCGGCCTGGGGTTGCCGCCGCGCGGGAAGATGCCCACCGCCATGCCGAACCCGGCCTGCGGCATGAACTGCGCGGCAAACCCGCCGTACAGCGCCGTGCCGTCCATGCCCATGCCGAACAGCGCGGCGCGCTTGGAACCCAGCGCCTCGCCCAGCACCGCGGCGGTGGCGTAATCCTTCGCCTTCAGGCCCGGCAGGCGATAGGCGAGGTAGACCGAACCGTACGGGCTGTCGGTCGGCATGGCCAGCTGTCGGGCCTGCACCGGCTTGAACGCGAAGTCCGGCCGCGCCGGCAGCTTGCTCTCGGGGATGCCGCCGAACTCCTGCTTCACCCTGGCCAGCGTGGCAGCCGGATCGACGTCGCCGGCGATCACCAGGATCGCGTTGTTCGGCGCGTACCAGGTGTCGTGGAACCGCTTGAGCATCGACGCGGTGGTCTTGTCGAACGAGGCGCGCGTGCCCAGCGGCGTGTGCGCGTAGGGGGTACCGGCGAACAGCTGCGCCTGCAACTGCTCGTAGGCCTTGTAAGAGGGGTTGGACAGGTCGCGCGACACCTCCTGCTCGATCGCGCCGCGCTCCTTGGCCCAGGCCTTGTCGGTCACGT
>JAGWVM010000225.1 GCA_018970895.1 Lysobacteraceae bacterium
CAGCAGGTGCTGACCCGGCGCATGCCGGCGGTGGAGACGCTGGGCGCGATCACCGTGCTGGCGGCCGACAAGACCGGCACGCTCACGCGCAACCGCATGGAGGTGGCCGAGCTGTGGATCGACGGCGGTCGCTACGACGCGGCGAGCGACGGTGCGCTGGACGAGCCGTTCCACGCGCTGGTCGAGTTCGCCATGCTGGCCACGCCGGCACAGCCGTTCGATCCGATGGAGCAGGCGATCCAGTCCTTCGGCCGGCGCCTGCTCGCCGGCACCGAGCACGTGCACGCGGACTGGCTGCCGGTGGCCGAATACGGCCTGAGCCCGGAGATCCTCGCGATGACCCGGGTGTACCCGGAGCGCACGCCGGACCGGCACCTGCTCGCCACCAAGGGTGCGCCCGAGGCGGTGGCCGACCTGTGCCACCTGCCCGAGGCGGCGCACGAAGCCCTGCGCACGACGGTCGCGGCGATGGCCGGGCGTGGCCTGCGCGTGCTCGGCGTGGCGCGCGGCCACTGGCGCGGCGAACAGCGCCCGGACAGCCAGCACGATTTCGACTTCGAGTTCCTCGGCCTGGTCGGCCTGGTCGATCCGCCGCGCATCGACGTGCCGGCCGCGCTGGCCGAATGTCGTGCAGCGGGCATCCGGGTGATCATGCTCACCGGCGACCATCCGCTCACCGCCCGGGCGATCGGCCACCGCGTGGGCCTGGCCGAGGATCCGGTGGTGCTGACCGGCATCGATATCGACGCGATGGACGATGCGGCGTTGACCGCGCGCCTGCGCGATACCGCCATCTGCGCCCGCGTGCAGCCCGAGCAGAAACTGCGCCTGGTGCGCTGCCTGCAGGCCGACGGTGAAGTGGTCGGCATGACCGGCGACGGCGTCAACGATGCGCCGGCGCTGCGCGCGGCCGACGTCGGCATCGCCATGGGCGAACGCGGCACCGACGTGGCGCGCGAGTCGGCCGCGCTGGTGCTGCTGGACGACAGCTTCGCCAGCATCGTGGCGGCGATCCGCCAGGGCCGACGCATCGACGACAACGTGCGCCGCGCCACACGCTTCATCGTCGCCGTGCACGTGCCGGTGGTGGCGCTGGCGCTGGTGCCGGCGCTGGCGCACTGGCCGGTGCTGCTGATGCCGGTGAACATCGTGCTGCTGGAACTGCTGATCGATCCGGCCTGCTCGATCGTGTTCGAGGCGGAGCCCGCCGCCGGCGAGGTGATGCAGCGCCCGCCGCGCCGCGCCGACGACTCGCCGTTCGCGCTGCGCCACCTGGCGCGCGGCGCGCTGCAGGGCAGCGGCATCGCGGCGATCCTGCTGGCCGGCTTCGGCCTGCTGCAGGGCGCGGTGGGAGCGGACCAGGCGCGCACCGGCACGGTGCTGGCGCTGCTGCTGGCGGTCTACCTGCTGACCCTGGCCAACCGTGCCCACCACGCCTCCCTCGCGGGCAATCCCTGGCTGCTCCCGATGCTCGGTGCGCTGCTGGCGATGATCGCGCTGGCGCTGGGCGTGCCGTGGTTGCGCCACGTGATGGCGATGGCCTGGCCGGTTCCCGCCACCTGGCTGGGCACGGCGGGCATGCTTGTCGTCGCGGCCGCATGGCTGGCGCTGCTGCGCCTGCCGCGGCGCACCCACGCGGATTGAGCCGACCGCACGCGGCGCGCTGGTATCCTGCGCGGCGCCGGGCGGATGTCCGGCCTCTCCCTGCCCGCCCGCCGATGGTGCCTGCCGCGTGTCTGCCGCCTCCGACCTGCCGCGCCCCGAAGTCTGGCTGAAGAGCTTCCGTTCCCGGGTCCGCGCACCGCTGCGCCAGGCGACGGCACTGGGTCTGGTCAACGGCCTGCTGCTGGTCGCCCAGGCCTGGCTGGCGGCATGGGCAATCAATGCAAGCGTGATGCACCAGGCGCCACTGGCCCGGCTGTGGCCGGCGCTGGCCGCCCTGCCGCTGGTGTTCGCCCTGCGTTTCGCGCTGGCGCGCGCCGCCGAGCGCGTCGCCTTCCGCGCCGGCGCCCTCGTGCGCCGCACGCTGCGCGCCGACCTGCTGGACCACCTGCAGCGACTGGGACCAGCATGGCTGCAACGGCAGGCGCGCGGCGATCTGGTCACCCGCGTCGTCGGCGGCGTGGAGGCGATGGAGGGCTACTACGCGCGCTACCTGCCGACCATGGGCATGACCGCGCTGCTGCCGCTGGCGATCCTGGTCGCGGTGTTTCCTGCCGACTGGGTCTCGGCGCTGGTGATGCTGGTCAGCGCACCGCTGATCCCGCTGTTCATGTGGATGATCGGCAAGGGCACCGAGGAGCTCAACCAGAAGCAGTGGCGCGTGCTGGCGTTTCTCGGCGCACGTTTCCTGGACACCCTGCAGGGCCTGACCACGCTCAAGCTGTTCGGTGCCAGCCGGCGCGAGGCGGCCGTGGTGGCACAGGTGTCGGACGACTACCGGCGCAGCACCATGCAGGTGCTGCGCGTGGCGTTCCTGTCCTCGGTGGTGCTGGAGTTCCTCGCCACGGTGAGCATCGCCGTGGTCGCCGTGCTGGTGGGCTTTCGCCTGATGTGGGGCGAGCTGGCCTTCCTGCCCGGCCTGTTCGCCCTGCTGCTGGCACCGGAGTTCTTCGGCCCGCTGCGCACCATGGGCACGGTCTATCACCTGCGCATGGAGGCGATCGGTGCGGCGGAGCGGATGGTGCAGGTGTTCGCCGAACCCGTCCCGGAGCGGCGCCCCGGGACGGCGCCGGCCCCTTCCGGAGCGCCGACGCTCGCATTCGAATCCACGGGCTTCGTCTATCCCGACGGCACCGTCGCCCTGGACGGCTGCCGTTTCTCCGCACCCGCCGGCCAGGTGACCGCGATCGTCGGCGCCAGCGGCGCCGGCAAGAGCACCGTGCTGCACCTGCTGCTGGGGTTCATCGAACGCACCCGCGGACGCATCACCGTCGGTGACGTGGACCTGGCGGACATCGCCGTAACCGACTGGCTGGCGCGCGTGGCCTGGGTGCCGCAGCGCGCGCACCTGTTCGAAGGGAGTGTGGCCGACAACCTGCGCCTGGCCCGCCCCGATGCCGATGATGCGCAGTTGCGCGAGGCCGCCCGCGCCGCCGGCGCCGAGGCCTTCATCGACGCGCTGCCGCAGGGCTTGGACACGCCGCTGGGCGAGCGCGGTGCCAACCTGTCCGGTGGGCAGGTGCAGCGGCTCGCGCTGGCCCGCGCGTTCCTGAAGGACGCGCCGGTGCTGCTGCTGGACGAGCCGACCGCCCACCTGGACACGCACAGCCAGCGGGCGGTGCT
>JAGWVM010000002.1 GCA_018970895.1 Lysobacteraceae bacterium
CGCCTGCTGGTTGCGCTGGGCGAGTTCGGCGTGGGTGGCGTCCTGTTTCGCCAGCGCGGCGTGCCAGGCGTCGGCGGTGCGCCCGGCGCTGGCGTCGAGGCGGGTGGCGACGCCGTCCAGCAGGGCGGACGAACGCTGCTCGAAGGTGTCGGTGAAGCGCGCGAGCGCCTCGCCCAGCGCCTGCGCGTGGGCGGCGTTGGTCTGGCGGTGCTGGGCCAGCGCGTCGTTCCAGATGCCGGTGACGGTGCGCGCGGTGCCGTCGAAGCCGCTGGCGAGGCCGTCGAGCTGGCGCTGCACGGCCTCGCTCACGCGGGCCTGGATCGCCGCGGACTCGCGGGCGAGGCTGGCGAGGGTGGTTTCCACCACCGGCTGCAGCACCTGGCTGGCGGTGCGCGCGCTGTCGGCCACGCCGTCCTTCAGCGACTGCTGCACCGATTCGGCCAGGCGCGTGTAGGCCGCCTCGGTGTGGCGGTGGAACGCCTGCTGTTCGGCGTGCTGGCGCTCGTGCGCCGCGGCGCTGTGCTGTTCCAGCGCGGTGGCCATCGCCTGCAGGCGATCGACCAGCGCCGGCATCGCCGCGGCCTGCTGCTGCAGCAGGCGGAAGCTTTCCTCGCGGCGGTGCGCCTGCGAGTGGACGCGCAGCGTGGTGGCGATGGTCGCGTCCAGGGCCTGCACCGCCTGCAGCCGCTCGCGACGGACCAGCGCGGAGAGCAGGCCGAGCATCGCCGAACTGGCGACGCCGGCAATGGAGGTGCCGAAGGCGAAGCCCAGGCCGTTGATCGGCGCGGCCAGCGCGCCGCGGATCGCTGCCAGGTCGCTGGCGCTCGCCAGCGCCATGCCGGTGCCGCGCAGCGTGGCCATCATGCCGAGCAGGGTGCCGAGCATGCCCAGCAGCACCAGCAGGCCGACCAGGTACGGCGTCATCGCCGGCGCCGGCAGCGCCACGCGCTCGCCTTCCACGCGCAGGCGCACGGCGTGGCGCAGGCCGGGATGCAGGCGTTCGAGCCAGCGGCCGAGCTCGGCAGGCGGCTCGCCCAGGTCGACCACGGCCGTGCGCAGCGTGGCGGTGGCCTGGCGGTAGCGGAACAACTCGAGGGCGCCGGCGAGGTAGCCCGTGCCGATCAGCAGCGCGACAGCCACGCCGAGCGGATTGGAGCCGACATAGCCGAGGACGATCCAGCCGATGGCGGCGAGGCCCAGCGAGAACACGGCGGCGAGGAGAAGATTCTTCAAGATGAGGGCTCTTGGTGGGTGTGCAGCGCCGCGAGCAGCGCGTCGACCGGTTGAAAACGAAGATCCAGCTCGGCCAGCAACACACCGTGCATGTCACGGCGGAAGGTGTCGAGCCACGAAGGGGTGCCGCCCGCGCGCAGGCGCGCGAAGCGCCGCTCCAGCAGCGCCGGCACGTTCGCCAGCAGGGCGTGCTCGCGCGGGGTGAGTGCCACTTCCATCACCGCGTCGACGTCGGCCAGTCGCGCCGCATCGGCCGACCCCTGGGCCAGCGCATCGCGCAGCCTGCCGCGCAGGCGGCCGGTGGTGGACTGCATCGCGCGCTGGCGGGCGAGGCAGGCCTGACGATACGGCGCGAAGTCGGGCTCGGCCGCGGCATCGGCGGCGAGCAGCGTCTCGTTGCGAATGGCAGCCCGCAGGGTGTCGCGCGCCCGCGCGCACTCGGCGGGCAGATCGTCCAGCGTCGCGGCGCTCGCCTCGTGCGCCACCGGGTGGCCGTCGAGTGCAGCGGCGAGCGAGAGCGCGTGCTTCCAGTCCAGCCACTGGCCCAGCCGATCGGGCACGGACCCGCCCGGCGCAGCCACGTCCATCGCTGCCAGGCGCGCCAGCAGACGGATGAAGGTGGGCCCGCGGATCGTCGGGCGGAGTGCAGCTTGCGCCATGTTTTCCGGGGCAAAACCGGCAGTTTAGCGCGGCACGGCACGTCCTTGCGGCGTGACGGACGGCGAAGGCAGTGCGGCGGCCTGCACCGGCAAGCCATCGGCGAGGTGCCTGCGACGTGCGCACCTCACGCGGGGTGTGCGCTCCGCGTGAGGTGCGCGGCCACCCGTTGCCGGAACGGCGGCAGGCGGCGGGCCGCGCCGAGCAGGGCGCCGCGCAGCAGGCGGGCGGGCGGCCGGTCGTCGGTGTAAAGCGAGGCGATCAGGCCGGTGGCCAGGTACAGCGGTGCGGTATCGCGACGGTGCGTCCGTTCATAGGCCGAGAGCACCGCCGTGCTGCCGATGTCGCGTCCCGATGCCCGCGCCGACTGCAGCCGGGCAGCGAGGCTGGCGGCGCTCTGCAGGCCGAAGTTGAAGCCGTGCGCGGTGACCGGATGCATGCCCACGGCAGCATCGCCGACCAGCGCGCAGCGCGGCGCCACGAAGCGTTGCGCATAGGTGCCCACGAGCGGATAGACGGTCCGGTCGCCGAGCAGGCGCATGACGCCGAGGCGGTGGTCGAAGCGGGCCTCGATGGCCGCGGCGAATTCCGCCGGCGGCAGCTCGCGCAGCGCCTCGGCCGCGTGGTGCGGCAGGGTCAGCACCACCGAGGATTGGCCTTCGGCCAGCGGCAACAGCGCCAGCGTCTGGCCGTAGCCGAACCATTCCCAGGCGGTCTGGCGGTGCGGCTGCTGATGCGCCATGCGGCAGACCAGCATGCTGCGGCCGAAGTCGCGCATGCGTGCGCCGATGCCGAGCAGCCGGCGCATCGCCGAGAAGCGGCTGTCCGCCGCCACCGCCAGGCGAGCGTGCACCCGGAGGTCGTCCGCGCCGCGCAGCCGCACGCCGTCGCCCTCGATCGCGATGTCCTGCACGTCGGCGTGGTCGAGGAGCCGCACGGCGGGGCGACGGCTGGCTTCCTCGAAGGCGGCGCGGCGGATCAGCGCATTGCCGACCATGTGGCCGAGCAGGCCCTGATCGGGGGCGGCGATCTCCATCGGCCGCATGCCGCGACCGTCCATCACCCGCGCGGCGCGCAGGGGGTGGATCGCGGCCGGATCGATCCGGTCCCACACGCCCAGTTGCTGCAGGCGCTCGCGCGAGGCCCGGGTCAGCGCGATCTCGCGCCCGTCATCGGCCGGTTCGGCCAGTGCCGCCCGGGACTGGCGCTCCAGCACGGCCACTTCGAATCCCGCATCGGCCAGGGCCACGGCCAGGCACAGGCCCGCCGGACCACCTCCCACCACCGCCACGTCCACACCCATTGCACATCTCCACCCGGGGGAAGCCAGCAGGCTAGGCCCCGCGCGGACGGGCCGCGCTGATCCGGATCAGGTGGCTGCGGCCATCCGGCCGTTCAGGCGCTGTGGTCGGCGATGTAGACCAGCAGGCCGTCGTGCACGCGGTACTCGGAGCGACCGGGCATGGCGATGCGCTGGCCGGCGCGGATGCCGTTTGGCAGGTCCAGCGCGAAGGTGCCGTCGAACTGGATCTCGGCCCAGGCGCTGTCGCCCTGCTCGCGGTAGCCGGTGATCACCTGCCGGCGCGCGCTGAACAGCGGCAGCGTGCTGCGCGCCAGACGGTCGAAATCGATCAGCCCCTCGGTGCGCAGCGAGCGCTGCCCGCCGGCGTAGTTCTCGAACACGATCGCCGGATGCAGGGTGAGCAGCATCGCGTCGACGTCGAGGCGGTTGTAGGCGTCGAGGTAGCGGTCGATCAGGGGGCGCATGGCGGGTGTCGCGGGTGAAAACCGGATCGTAGCCGGTGCCTGATGCCGGGAGTAGGAGTGCGGGACGAGGAGTGAGGAGGGACAGGAGGAGCTACGCTCGCTCGCGTGTGCGCTTCGTGTCGGCGCCGAGGGGGCGGTTGGCTGCGTCGAACGAAGACGGGGACGGACGTGGCGACGGTCGAAGCGCAGGGGTCGGGGAAAGAGGCACCCGCGCAGCGCGGGCACCTCTTGCTCCTTACTTCTCTCCGCTCACTTCCCGTTCGGTCACTTCACGTTGTCGGTGGCTTCGATGAACTTCGCCACGTTGTCGTGCAGCTGCTTCAGCGAGGCCTCGTGGGCATAGACCATGTGGCCGGACGGGTACCAGGCGTAGCTGATGTTCTTCTGCAGCGAATCGGGGATGGGCAGGTGGGCCATCTCGTACTTGGCGGCATAGAACGGCGTGGCCAGGTCGTAGTAACCGCCGTTGAGGAAGACCTTGAGGTTCGGATTGGTCTTCATCGCCATCGCCAGGTCGTCCATCACGTTGACCGCGCCGGCGTGGCCGTGGTGCTTCATGCCCCACTCGTCGATGTCGGCGAACAGCCGGTAGGTCTGGTTCTGGCCGAACTTGAGCTGCTGGCGCACGTAGTCGTTGAACACGGCGACGTAGGCCGAGCTGATCGCCGAGGACTGCGGGTCGTACTCGGAGCTCTTGCTCATCGGGTCGATCGACGGTCCGGAGAAGCGGCTGTCGAGGCGACCGGTGGTGATGTCGCCGTCGGCCTGCAGCTCGTGCTCGAACATGCCGCCGGTGACGCGCAGGTCGGCCTTGAGCAGGTAGTCGACCGGCAGGCCGGTGTACTGGTGCAGCTTCTGCGCGATCGCCTGCTTGCGCGCGGCATCGAGGTTGGCGCCGGCGAACAGCGCGCTGGAGTAATCACCCGCGGCGAACTGCTCCACTTCGGTCAGGAACGGCTCCAGCGCCGCCGGCTGCTGCGGCAGCTTGTGGTGGTAGTAGGCGGTGGCAGCGAAGGTCGGCAGCGCCAGCACGTACGGCAGGTCCATGCCGGGGTTGCGCTGCGGGCCGTCGATGGAATTGTCGAAGTTGAGGATCTGCGACAGCAGGATCACGCCGTTGAGGTCGACGCTGTCCTCGTTTTCCAGGTCATTGGCCAGCACCGCCGAGCGGGTGGTGCCGTAGCTCTCGCCGAACAGGTACTTGGGCGAGTTCCAGCGGCCGTAGGTGGACAGGAACTCGGTGACGAACTGGGCGAAGGCGTGGCCGTCGCCGTCGACGCTGTAGATCTCCTTCTTGCGCTCCTTCATCAGCTTCTCGCGCTTGCCCGGATCCTTCTCGTCGGCGATCAGGCGGCTGAAGCCGGCGCCGGGCGCGTCGATGAACACCAGGTCGGAGGCGTCGAGCAGGCTGTAGTCGTTGTTGACCAGGCCGTACGGCGCGGCCGGCGTGTGGGTGTCGTCGTTGGTGACCACGCGCCTGGGACCGAACGCACCCATGTGCAGCCACACCGTGGCCGAGCCCGGACCACCGTTGTAGATGAAGGTGACCGGTCGCTTGCCCGGGGCGACGCCCTTCTTGAAGTAGGCGGTATAGAACACGCTGACCGTCGGCTCGTTTTCCTTCTCGCCCTTGCCGTGCAGCACCAGGGTGCCGGCGACCGCCTTGTAGTCGATGCGCTTGCCTTCGACGGTGACGCTGCCCTCGGTGGTCGAGGACTGCGGCTTGACCAGCGCGGCGTCGGGCGACGCGGCCGCGGGCTTGGCGGCATCGTGCTTGTCCTCGTGGGCGAGAGCGGCGGTGCTGATCAGTGCGCTGGCGAGCGCGGCGGCAAGTGCGAGTCGACGCATGCGGATTCCCCTGGGGTCGTGGTGGGCCAAGTCGTCGAGACTAGGCGCGTCCGCGCGGTCGGCCATCCCCCGGAAGTCACGCTTCTCAGGCCAGCGTGAGCAGGGCGATCGCGGCCGCCGCCAGCAGCACGCCCAGCGCATTCAAGCGCCCAAGCCGTTCGCGGAAGGCCACGACGCCCACCAGCGCGCCGAGCGCAACCACGCCGAGGTTCATCGCGGCGAACACAAACGCAGGATTTTGCGCCAGCGCGACGTGGGCGCGCAGGTAGCCATAGATGTTGGCGAAGTTGAGCGCACCCAGCAGCAGGCCGCCGGCCAGGCTGCGCGCGGTGAAGGGCACGCCGCTGCGCCGGCGCGCGACCAGCGCGAAACCCAGCGCCACCGGCAGCGCAAGGGCGAACATCGCCTGCAGCGAGGCGGCGATCGGCACGCCTGCGGCGGCGACGCGCTTGAGCAGGATGTCGATCGCACCGAAGCCGGCAAACACCGCCAGCGGCCACAGCCACGCGGCCCTGCCCTCGCCGCCGGACCGGCGCCCGCCGCGCCACACCATCGCTCCCAGCGCGACCAGGCCGAGCGCGAGGCCGGCCAGCAGGCGCGCGGTCGGCGCCTGTCCGAACAGCACGAAGGCCGCCAGCAGGGAAAGCAGCAGCGACAGCCGCTGCGCGACCTCCGAGCGCACGATGCCCGCATGGCGGACCGATGCGCCCAGTGCGAGGAAGATCGCCGGCAGCAGCACCGCCAGCGCGAGCAGGGTGTAGCGCGGCGCGTCCGGCTGGCGCAGCGCTGCCAGCGACGGATGCAGCACCAGTGCCACCAGCGCGCCGGCAGCGAGGTAGTTCCACGCCACCATCTGCGGCACGTCGAGCGCGTGGCGGCGGGCCAGCTTCAGCCAGACGGAGACCAGCACGCTGCAGACGATGGCGAGACCGAGGTAGGTCATGGCGAGGGGATTGGCGAAAACCCCGAACGATAGCCGGAGCGGGCGGCCCGTGCATCGCCAACGACGGCGCCCGCGACGAATTTACCCGGGTGATATTGACGGCTGCATTTTATCCGGGTCAAATGCGTCGCCATGCCATCTGCCGACCGCCAACGCTGCACCGCCTTCGACGGTCACCGCCGCATCGCCTCCGGCACGCCGGAGAAGGTGGCGCTGGCGGTGCACGCGCATCTGGCCGGGCATCGCCGGTGCACGCCGCTGGTGCTGGACGACGCCACCGGCGAGGCGCTGGAGTTCGACCTGCGCGGCAGCGCCGAGGACGTGCGTGCGCGCCTGCAGGCCTCCGTGCCGGATGCCGCGCCGCCCCCGCGCGGCCCGGGCCGGCCGAAGCTCGGCGTGGTGCCGAGGGAAGTCACCCTGCTGCCGCGCCACTGGGCGTGGCTGGCGCGCCAGCCCGGCGGCGCCTCGGTGACCCTGCGGCGACTGGTCGAAAGCGCGCTGCGTGCCGGCGGCGCGACCGACCGCGCGCGGCAGGCCCGCGAGGTCCTCGACCGCGCCATGCGCACCCTGGCCGGCGACCTGCCCGGCTACGAGGACGCCTCGCGCGCGTTCTGGCGCAACGAGCAGGCCGCTTTCGAACGACTCACCAAACCGTGGCCGGCCGACGTGCGCAGCTACGTGCGCCGGCTGGCAAGGCCCGCCTGGACCGCGCCCGCGCAGGGCGATTGAGCTTTCCCCTTTCGAAAGGATGCCCCATGTCGCGCCACCCGCTCGCTACCAACGCCAACTTCCGCCTGCTGTTCGGCGGCAGCACGGTGTCGATGTTCGGCGACCAGTTCACCCTGGTCGCGCTGCCGTGGCTGGTGCTCAAGCTCACCGGCGACCCGGGCGCGCTCGGCCTGGTGCTGGCCACCATGGCGGTGCCGCGCGCGGTGTTCATGCTGATCGGCGGCGCGGTGGTGGACCACTTCTCCGCGCGCGCCATTCTCCTGCTGGCGCGTACCGCCAACGCGCTGATGGTGGCGGCGCTGGCCGCGATGGTGCTGGGCGGCGCAATCGACATGGCATGGGTCTATGCGCTGGCGCTGGGCATCGGGCTGGCGACGGCCTTCGCCTATCCGGCCAGCTCGGCCCTGCTGCCGGCGATCATCGAGCCGCAGCAGCTGGCACAGGCGAACGGCCTCATGATGGGCATGCGCCAGCTCAGTCTGTTCATCGGTCCGGCACTGGCGGGCCTGGTGATCGGGACCGGCTCGCACGCGCCTGCCACCGGCGGTGCGCTGGCCGATGCGCGCGGACTGGGCTGGGCCTTCGCGATCGATGCGGCCAGTTTCTGCGCCTCGCTGCTGTCGCTGGCGGTAATTCGCGTGCCGGCCGTCGCGAAGCGCGCTCCGTCGCAGCACGGGGTCATCGGCCAGGTGCTCGGCGGCCTGCGCGGCATCGCGGAGGATCCGCCGCTGCGCGCCTTCATGCTCTATGCGGCGGTCGTCGCGGTGTTCGTCGGCGGCCCGATCCAGGTCGGCCTGCCGGTGCTGGCGGACCTGCGGCTGGACGATGGCGCCACCTCGCTGGGCATCGTGATGGCCGCCAACGGCGGCGGCATGCTGCTCGGCGGTCTGTTTTCCGGTGCGGTGGCCAAGCTGGTGCGCGGCCACCTGGGCACGATGATCCTGTGCTTCGACGCCTGCATCGGGCTGGCGCTGGCGGGGCTGGCCGGCGTGCACTCGACCGTGCTGGCCGCAATGCTGCTCGGTCTCACCGGCCTGCTCGGCGGCATCGTGCAGATCACCCTGGTGAGCTGGATCCAGCGTCGCGTGCCGCGGGAGATGCTCGGCCGCACCATGAGCGTGCTGATGTTCACCTTCCTCGGCCTGGGGCCGCTCTCCGCCGCCACCGCCGGCGCCCTGCTGAAGGTGGTCGCGCTGCCGGCGCTGTTCGTCGCCGCCGGAGTGGCCTTGAGCGCGATCGCGCTGGCCTGCCTGGCCAGCCCGGCCCTGCGCGGCATCCGCGCGCAGGACCCCTCGCCCAAGGTGGCCTGAGGATCAGCCTTTCAGCGCGGCCGCCTCGCGGGCGAGCAGCTCGATGCCGGCCCAGTCGCCGGCCTTGAGCTTGTCCGCCGGGGTCAGCCAGGAGCCGCCCACGCACAGCACGTTGGGCAGGGCGAGGAAGTCCGGTGCGGTGCTCAGGCTGATGCCGCCGGTGGGGCAGAACTGCACCTGCGGCAACGGGCTGGCCCAGGCGCCGATCAGCTTGAGGCCACCGACCGGCACCGCCGGAAAGCACTTGAGGAAGCGGTAGCCGCGCTCGAGCAGCGTCATCACTTCGCTGGCGGTAGCGGCGCCGGGCAGCAGCGGCAGGTCGCTGTCGTCGGCCGCGTCGAGCAGCTTCGGCGACACGCCCGGCGACACGGCGAAGCGCGCACCGGCGTCGCGCGCGGCAGCGAGGTGCGCGGCATTGAGCACGGTGCCGACGCCGACGGTGGCGCCCTCCACTTCCTGCGCGATGGCGCGGATCGCGTCCAGCGCGGCAGGCGTGCGCAGGGTGACTTCGATCGCCGGCGTGCCGCCGGCGACCAGCGCGCGCGCCATCGGCACGGCGGCCTTGACGTCATCGATGATCACCACCGGGATCACCGGGGCGAGCCGCATGGTGGCCTCGACCTGGCGCTGCTTGGCTTCGATGGAAGTGCTCACGGGTTACTCCAGAAAAAGGGGGGACTCAGAGCACGCCGGCGCCGAGATCGGCGGTGACCGCGTTCTGGCGGAACAGGCCGAACAGCTCGCGGCCCATGCCGACGTGGTGCGAGTGGTCGGGCAGGGTGACGCCGGGGCGCGCGGCGAACTCGGCGGCGTCGACCAGCACCTCGAGCGTGCCGTTCACCGCGTCAAGGCGGATCACGTCGCCGTCGCGCACCTTCGCCAGCGCGCCGCCGGCCTCGGCCTCGGGGGTGACGTGGATCGCCGCCGGCACGCGACCGGACGCGCCGGACATGCGCCCGTCGGTGAGCAAGGCGATGCGGTGGCCGCGGTCCTGCAGCACGGCCAGCGTCGGGGTGAGCTTGTGCAGCTCCGGCATGCCGTTGGCGCGCGGGCCCTGGAAGCGCACCACGGCGACGAAGTCGCGGTTGAGCTCGCCGCGCTCGAACGCGCCGCGCACCTCGTCCTGGTCGTTGAACACGATCGCCGGCGCCTCGATCACCATGCGGTCGTCCGGCACCGAGGACACCTTGATCACGCCGCGGCCGAGGTTGCCGTCGAGCAGGCGCAGGCCGCCGTCGGCGCGGAACGGCTCGCTGATCGCGCGCAGCACGCCGCGGTTGCCGCTTTCGCCGGCGACTTTCTGCCAGGCCAGCTTGCCGCTGGCGTCGAGCACCGGCACCCGGGCGTAGCCGTCCAGGCCGGTGCCGTTGACGGTGTTCACGTCGGCGTGCAGCAGGCCCTGCGAGAGCAGCTGGTCGATCAGGAAAGCCATGCCGCCGGCGTCGTGGAACTGGTTCACGTCGGCGTAGCCGTTGGGGTACACGCGCGCCAGCAGCGGCACCACCGAGGACAGCGCGTCGAAGTCTTCCCAGCGCAGCTCCACGCCGGCCGCGCGCGCCATCGCCACCAGGTGCAGCAGGTGGTTGGTGGAGCCGCCGGTGGCGTGCAGGCCGATCACGCCGTTGATCACCGACTTCTCATCGATGATGTGGCCCACCGGCAGGTAGTGCTCGCCCAGCGCGGTCATCGCGGCGGCGCGGCGCACCGCTTCGGCGGTGAGCGCATCGCGCAACGGCGTGTCCGGCGCCACGAAGCTGGCGCCGGGCAGATGCATACCCATGATCTCCATCAGCATCTGGTTGGAGTTGGCGGTGCCGTAGAAGGTGCAGGTGCCCGGCGCGTGGTAGGCGGCGGCCTCGGCTTCCAGCAGCTCCTCGCGGCTGGCCTTGCCCTCGGCATAGGCCTGGCGCACCTTGGACTTGGCCTCGTTGGTGATGCCGCTGGGCATCGGGCCGGACGGCACGAACACGCCGGGCAGGTGGCCGAAGGCCAGTGCGCCGATCAGCAGGCCCGGCACGATCTTGTCGCAGATGCCGAGGTACAGGCCGGCGTCGAACATGTCGTGCGACAGCGCCACCGCGGTGGCCATCGCGATCAGGTCGCGCGAGAACAGCGAAAGCTCCATGCCGGCGCGGCCCTGGGTGACGCCGTCGCACATCGCCGGCACGCCGCCGGCCACCTGTGCGGTGGCGCCGGCCTCGCGCGCGATGGCGCGGATCAGTTCCGGGTAGCGCTCGTACGGCTGGTGCGCCGAGAGCATGTCGTTGTAGGCGGTGACGATGCCGATGTTCGGCGTACGACCGGCGCGCAAGGCAGCCTTGTCGTCGGCGCCGCAGGCGGCGAAGCCGTGCGCGAGGTTGCCGCAGGACAGATGCTGGCGATGGGTGCCGTCGCCGCGCGCGGCGGCGATCTTCGCGAGGTAGGCGGCGCGGGTCTCGCGGCTGCGCTCGCGCAGGCGTTCGGTGACTTCACGGACGACGGGATGCAGGGAACTCATGGCTTCACTCCTGGAACGAAAGGCAGCGCCGCGCCGGGGCGGGCACCGCGCGGCGCCTCACGGGCACCAGTAGACCGAAACGGGGACGCGGGTCTGCTCGAGCACCGCGCGCACCGGGTAGTGCCGGCCTTCGGCCAGGCCGAGCTGGGCGTCGGCCAGCACGCGACGCTTGGCATCGCCCTCGATGTGCAGGAACAGCGCGCGGGTATCGAGCAGCGCCCGCAGCGTGAAGGTGATGCGCGGCTCGCCGGCGCCCTCGGCACGCATCGGGATCACCCGCGCGGAGCCGGCCGGATCCAGCGCCTCGGCGAGCCGGTCGCCGCCGGGGAAGAACGACGCGGTGTGGCCATCCGGGCCCATGCCGAGCACGACCACGTCGAACGGCAGCGCCAGCGCGTCGACCTGCGCCTCCAGCGCGGCGAGGCCTTGCTCCGGCGTCGGCGTGTCCTGGTGCAGCGGCACGAAGGTGGCCGCGGCGGCACGGTGGGTGAGCAGCATGGCCTTGACCAGGCGGGCATTCGAACGCTCGCTGCTCTCCGGCACCCAGCGCTCGTCGACCAGGGTGACCTGCACCTTCGCCCAGTCCAGCTCGGCGTGCGACAGGTGTTCGAAGAAGTGCTTCGGGGTGCTGCCGCCGGACACGGCGAGCACGGCCCGGCCGCGCGTGGCGAGGGCGTCGCGCAGCACGTCGGCAACGCGTTCGGCGAGCGCGGCGGCCAGCGCCTGGCCATCGGTGAAGCTGTGGGTGGCAATAGTCAGCATGACGATCCGTGGGACGGCAGGTGAGGCAGTGCGGCGGGGCTCATTCGCCGCCGTCGTTCCAGGTGCGGCCGTCGCGCTCGATCAGCGCGACCGAGGCGCTCGGTCCCCAGGTGCCGGCGGTGTAGGGCTTCGGCGACTCGGCGCTGCACGCCCAGGCGTCGAGGATCGGATCGGCCCAGTGCCAGGCCGCCTCCACCTCGTCGCGGCGCATGAACAGCGTGGGGTTGCCACGCACCACGTCCAGCAGCAGGCGCTCGTAGGCGTCCGGCTGCGACACGCCGAAGGCTTCGGCGAAGCTCATGTCCAGCGGCACGTGGCGCAGGCGCAGGCCGCCCGGGCCCGGGTGCTTGATGGTCAGCCACAGCTTCACGCCCTCGTCCGGCTGCAGGCGCAGCACCAGCCGGTTGTTGGCGATGGCGCCGGCGGACGTGTCGAAGATCGAATGCGGCACCGACTTGAAGGCCACCACGATCTCGGACACGCGCTCGGGCAGGCGCTTGCCGGTGCGCAGGTAGAACGGCACGCCGGCCCAGCGCCAGTTGGCGATCTCGGTCTTCAGCGCGACGAAGGTCTCGGTGTCGCTCTTGTCGCCCAGTTCCTCCAGGTAGCCCGGCACGCCCTGGCCCTCCGCCGCGCCGGCGCGGTACTGGCCGCGCACGGTGAGGTGGGCCGCATTGGAGGCGTCGATCGGCTTGAGCGAGCGCAGCACTTTGAGCTTCTCGTCGCGCACCGCATCGGGCGAGAGCGAGGCCGGCGGCTCCATCGCCACCATGCAGACCAGCTGCAGGATGTGGTTCTGCACCATGTCGCGCAGCGCGCCGGCGCGGTTGTAGTAGGCGGCGCGGTTGCCCACGCCCAGCGTCTCGGCCACGGTGATCTGCACGTGGTCGATGTGCTCGGCGTTCCACAGCGGCTCGAACAGCGCATTGCCGAAGCGCAGCGCCAGCAGGTTCTGCACCGTCTCCTTGCCGAGGTAATGGTCGATCCGGTAGGTCTGCGACTCGTTGAACACGCGACCGACCGCGTCATTGATCTGGTTGGCGCTGTCCAGGTCGCGGCCGATCGGCTTTTCCAGCACCACGCGCGAGGCGCCTTCGTTGAGGCGGTGGCTGCCCAGGCGGGTGCAGATGTCGATGAACAGGTCCGGCGAGGTGGACAGGTAGAACACCCGCACGTTGTCCGGACGCCCGGCCATCAGCGCGGCGAAGTCGTCCCAGCCGTCGTCCTTGCGCGCGTCGAGCGAGCGGTAGAACACCTGCTTGAGGAACGCATCGACCTTGTCCGCCTTGGGGCCCTCGGCGCCCAGCGCCTTGCGCATCTGCTCGCGGTAGCCGGCGTCGTCGGTGGCCTCGCGGGCGATGCCGATGATGCGGCTGGAGGCCGGGATCTGGCCGTCGACGAAGCGATGGAACATCGCCGGCAGCAGCTTGCGGGCTGCGAGATCGCCGGTGCCGCCGAAGATGACCAGGTCGAAGGGTTGCACCTGCGGGTTGGGGGAGCTCACTGCGGACACCTCGCGCACATCGGTTGCTTGGCTGGGCGGCGACGCGCGTGCAGCGCGCCGGATGAAGCCCCGATCGTACCAGTGTCATACCAGCACCGACCAGCTTTTGGCTGGATCGTGCGCCTCGCCGGGCCGATGTATTCGTTTGCAGATGTAACCATCTGGCGGTCCCGGGGGCGGGCCGGTCGGTACTGGCATGTCCGGACATGCCCGCCTTGCGGCCATTGGTTCGAAATTGGTATGGTCGCGGTATGGAGACCACTCTCGCCAAAGAATACCGCCGGCTCTGCCGCGACCCGGCCTCGCACCAGCCGCTGGCCTACCTGCGGCTGCGCAGCGCGATCCGCAACGTGATCGAGCATCGCGACATCGAGCCGGGCCACGCGCTGCCCAGCGAGCGCGACCTGGCGCGCGCGCTGGCACTGTCGCGGGTGACGGTGCGCAAGGCGATCGCCGGACTGGTCGAGGAAGGCCTGCTGACCCAGCGCCACGGTGCCGGCACCTTCGTCGCCGAACGCATCATCAAGCCGATGTCGCGGTTGACCAGCTTCACCGAGGACCTGCGCGCCCGCGGTCTCAACCCGCGTTCGGAATTCTTCGAGCGCGGCATCGGCGAGGTGACGCCGGAGGAATCGATGGCGATGAACCTTTCGCCCGGCGTCGCGGTGGTGCGCCTGCACCGCGTGCGCTACGCCGGCGAAGAGCCGCTGGCGATCGAGCGCAGCGTGGTACCGGCCAACCTGCTGCCGGATCCGATGCTGGTCGACGACTCGCTCTACGAGGCGCTGGAGAAGCGCGGCTGCCGGCCGCGCCGCGCGCTGCAGCGGCTGCGCGCGGTGCTGCTCAGCGCCCAGCATGCGCGCCTGCTGCACGTGCCGACCAACAGCGCCGGCCTCGCGATCGAGCGCCGCAGCTTCCTCGAGGACGGCCGCGTGGTCGAATTCACCAGCTCCTGGTATCGCGGCGACATCTACGACTTCGTCGCCGAGCTGCATACCGACTGAGCCGATCAGCGACCGACCTCGATCAGGCGGTTGGCCAGCACCTCGCCGGCGGGACCGTGGGCGGTGAGGCGATAGCGGCCGGGAAACAGGTACAGCGATGTCTGCGCGTTGCCGTGGGCGAACATGTAGCGGTCAGCCGGCACGGCGTCGGCGCTCTCGTGCTCGTATCTCGCCTCCACGACGCAGGGGATGACCGCCCTGCACAACTGCGAGCGGACGTGGAAGGGCCGGCGCCGGCCACCCAGCGAGATCCACGCCGGACGCTGGGTGTCGACCACGTGCGCGACCATCGGGAACGGCCGGTTGCTGTCCTGGACGATGACCTGGCTGCGGACGGCGCCGCTGGACAGCGCCGAACGCTTCTCGGGCGGCAGGATGACGCTCGCGTCGTACAGTTGCGGCGCGGCGCTCCACAGCCGACCGTCCGTCCTGGCGGCCAGGACCGTCGGTCCGGCCGGCTCGAACCGGGCCGTCAGCCGCAGGTAGTCCGGATCGATGCTCGGATGCTGCTCGCGGAACTGGGTCTGGTCGATCGAATACGGCGGCTGCCCGACCAGGTCGCCCAGCAGCTTGCCCATCGGAACGGTGCTCCCCAGGCGCCCGGGCTGCTTGTCGATGTGGGCGAATCCGGCATGGACCAGCACCCGGGCAGCCGGATCGATGCGGAATGTCTGGTTGAACAGATTGACCGCCTGCTCGCGCTCGCGCCGCTGGGCACCGCGGGCCGCCGGGTCATAGGCAATGACTTTGTATCCGAGCCGCAGGGCCTCGCGGACCATCTCGCCGTAGAGCGGCTCGTGGAGGTATTCCGATCCGGAGTCCATGACCGGGTAACCGCGCGCCGCAAGGCGCGGGTCCGGACTCAATGCTTCGGCAGCGAAGTAGCCGAAGCCCCTGGTACGGAGCCTGGCCAGCAGCTGCAGGGTCAGCTCGCGGGTGTGCGCGTCGTGGTGCGCCTCGTTGATCAGCACCAGCCGGCGATCACCGACGGCATCGGCAATGGCGGCGGCCGCGTCCCGCGCCACCCAGCCGGCCCGGTCGGGCAGGACGAGATGGGGGATCGGGGCACTGCGCAGCGGGAAATCACGCAGCGCTTCGTTGTAGAGGCCCAGTTCGTTTTCGCTGAACGCGAACAACTGCGCGACGTAGGGCAGATCGGCCGGCCGCGCGGTCGCCATGGCGCGCTTGAGCAGGAGGTAGCGGCCGAGGTCGCTCTTCTGTGCATGCGCCTCACGGAAGACGCGCTGCAGGTCCGCGCTGAAGGCCTGCGCGACAACGCTCGCCGGAACGCACGCCGACGCCGCGGCAAAGACCAGCCGCGCGGCACGGCGCAGCATGACTCGCCCGGGTCGCGCAGCCACGCCGCGGGTAACTCCCTCGATCACGCACTCCTCCCGTGGCTCCGAGCCGACCCGTGGAGTGGCTACCATCGCGCGAGCGCGAAGCGGTGGCAAGCTGCGCCGAGGCGCCGCCGCCGGCCTCGGCGAAGGCCTGTGCAGGGACGCGCGAAAAAAAAGCCGGGGCACGTGGCCCCGGCTTCCTCAGGCAGGTGACGACTGCGACTTAGAAGTCGTAGGTGACACCAAAGCGGACATAACGCGGGGTGGTGAAGCCACGCGGACGCAGGTAGCTGGTCAGGTTGTACTCGTACACATACGTCGGCTGCTGGCTGTTGAGCACGTTGTAAATGTTCGCGTTGAAGGCCAGCTTGTGGTCGGCGAAGTCCGGACGGTACTCGACGTTCAGCGACAGGATCTTCTGCCACGGCAGGCGACCGGCCGTGCCCGACGGAGCCGGCTTGCCGTTGCACCAGTGGTAGTAAGGGCCCGTGTATGCCGGGTACGTGCCGTTCGGGCCGTACGCATCCAGGCAGCTGTAGGGGGCACCGGAGATCAGCGCAAGGTTGCCCGACACGTTCCACTCCGGCGTGATCTGGTAGCCGCCGTAGACCTTCAGCTGGTGCTTGCGGTCGTTGTGCAGGATGCCGCCGGCGTACTGCATGAGGGTCGGGTAATCCCAGTCGACGGTCGCCGCGATGTCGCTCTGGCCGATGTCGGAGCGGACCTGGCCCTCGGAGTTGCCGTAGCTCTTCGAGTAGGTGTAGTCCACGCGACCCCACCAGGTACCGTCGAACGGGTGCTCGAGGTACAGGTTCAGGCCGTAGTAGTTGCGCTTCGCGTTCGGGAAGCCGAACTCTTCCTTGCTGATGTGCAGCTGGCCGTAGCCGCCGTTGCCGTCAGGCAGCTGGAAGGTGGCGCCGCGACCCGGGTTGAAGAAGTAGCAACCGCGCAGGTTGGTGGTGTCCAGGCCTTCCGCCTGGGCCTTGGCGAAGAACAGCTGGTAGTTGCAGGTGTCGTCGATCTCGTTCTTCAGCGAGCGGTAGGTCGCCTTGGCGCCGTAGGTCCACGCCTGGTTCAGCTGCTTGTCGAAGCCCAGGATGTACTCGTCCTGGTACTGCGCCTTGAGCGAGGTCGCGGTCACGGTCCGCGGATCCGGCGACTGGCCGTACTCGTTGTTTTCCGAGATCTGCGCACCGGGGCCCTTGGCCGTGTTGATCGCGGTCAGGCCGGTCGGATAACCGGTGGCCGGATTGATGCCGGTGTAGGTGTAGAACTCGCGCGTGTAGTACGAGCCGGAAGCACCGCGCAGGGCGACGCTGGTCGGCAGCGCCAGGTAGTAGCGACCGGCGTTGCCGTAGACCTTGAAGCTGGAGTCGCCATTGACGTCCCAGCTGAAGCCGACGCGGGGCGCCCACTGCGGCTTGGTCTGGCGGATGTACGCCTGGCCGTCGCTGTTGTAGTTGGTGAACTGGTCGTTGCGCAGGCCGAGCTTCACCAGCCAGCGGTCGTTGACCTGCCAGCTGTCTTCGATGTACTGCGCGCGCTGGTCGACGCGAACCGAAGCGGCCGTGCGGTAACGGTACTTCGCCACGTAGTAGCCGGTGGCACCGCCCGGGTAGTTCGCCGGCGCGTCCACGAGGTTCTCGAGGATCTGCGAGGTGGGGTCGTTCAGCTTGTTGTATTCCCACGCGTAACCGGCGTTGGTGGGAATGTAGTCGCCGTCGTTCAGGTCCTGCGTGCGCTGGTTGTCGATACCGGCGGTCAGGGTGTGATCGCCCAGCACGTAGGTCACGTCCAGTCGATAGTTCGTGCCGCGGGTCTGGTGCGACGGATCGGTCGTGGTGAGGATCGTCTGGGTGTTGCCGATGCCCGAACCGCCGCCGGAGTACGCCGGGTTCTGCTGGTCCGGGCTCAGCACGGCGATCAGGTCCGCGTTGAAGTCGCTCGGCAGCTGCGTGTACAGGTCGGTCTTCTGCTTGCCGAACTGCGCGCTGACCGTCAGGTTGTCGGTCAGGTAGCCGGTGTACTTGGCGATGTACATCGACGCGGCCGTCTTGGTGTGCGTATCGGCCTGCAGATAGCTGCCACGGGTGAACGACGAGTTGTCGTAGTTGTAGATGTTGCCCGCGTAGCTGGTCTTGGTGGAGGCGCCGGTCAGCTCGAGCACGTTGTTCGAGTCGATGTTCCAGTCCAGCTTGCCGTACCACTTCGGATCGTTGTAGCTGTAGACCGTTTCGGTGCCGCCGGACGCGCTGCCGACGCTGTTGCCGTAGGTGCGGTCACCCTCGACCGACGCGAACATGAACAGGCGATCCTTGATCAGCGGGCCGCCGATGTAGGCGCTCTCGGTCATCACCGAGCTGGTGTTGTCGGCGCGATGCTGGAACAGCGAGCCGGTGCGCGGAATGTAGATGTTCCGCGGGTTGGAGCGCAGATCGCGCGGGGTGTAGAGCACCTGGCCACCGAAGTGCCATTCGTTGGTGCCGCGCTTGCCGATCTGGTTGATCACGCCGCCGTCGGAGCGACCGTAGGCCGCACCGTAGCCGCCGGTGAGGATTTCCTGCTGCTCGATCGAGCCGTACGGCAGGTTGATGCCGCCCAGGCCGTTGAGCGGGTCGGTCACGTTCATGCCGTTGATGTAGTAGGCGTTCTCGGTCACCGAGGAACCGCCGAAGGACACCAGGCTGTTGCCGGTCGGGCCGGTGAAGAAGCTCGAACCCTGGACGGTGCCCGGGGCGAGCAGCGCGATGGCTTCGGCCGAGCGCGCGAGCGGCAGCTGCTGCAGCTGCTGGGAGGTGATCACGGTGCGCGAGTCGACGCCGGAGACGTCGATCGACGGCAGTGCGTTCGCGGTGACCGTCAGGCCCTGCAGGTTCTGCGCGTTTTCGGCGCCGCCGCCGGCGAAGGACACCTCGGTACCCGAGCTGACCTTGACGGTGACATTGTCCTTGGTGGACACGGCCTGGCCGTCGTGCATCAGGGTGACCGTATAGACGCCGACCGGCAGCGAGCCGGCGGTGTAGCGGCCGGATGCATCCACGGCGACGCTGCGCTGGACGCCCGACTGGCTGGTGACCACCACGGTGTCGCCGGTGGTCGGTGCGGTGCCGAAGATCGTGCCGGTGGTGGACTGTGCGGACGCCGCGCCCGCGAAACCAAGCCCCATCGCCAGCGCTGCGACCAACGCATTGCGACGCAGCTGGGTACCTCTGGACATGTAGACACTATTCATCAACTGAACTCCCCAAATCGACCCACGATCGGGCCACTCAAAAGCGACCGGCAACTCAGTGCACGGCCACAAAGAAAACGCTCTCACTGGATCAAACAGCGTGTGTGGCAGCAGGCTCCATGCTGTCGTTGCTCCGGAAAAGACGCGAACGCGAACCGCACGGGCGGCCGCAAGAACTCGCGACGCTAACCCCGCACGTTGTTGCGTGTCAACTTTTCGTTATGCGTCCCGCGCGGCGACACCCGTGGCAGAACCCGGCGAGGCAGGCACAGGAGGGTCGCGGCGGCACGTGTGACGACAGCTGGCCTGATCCGGGCCACGCCAAACCCCTCGCGCATTGGGCGCAACGCCGGTGCAGGGGGCTCTGCGGGGGCGGAAGCGCTTCCTCGCCCCGGGCGACTGGCTTTATATTGCCGGCTGTTTCGGGTGTCCCCGTCCAGCGGACGAGGATGAAACGGGAAGCCGGTGCGTGGCGCCTGAGTGCGCGACCATGCCGGCGCTGCCCCCGCAACGGTAGGCGGATGGACCGCCGGACGACGACAAGACCACTGTGCCGAGGCATGGGAAGGTGTCGTCCGGTACATGCCCGCGAGGCATGTCATCCGCGAGCCCGGAGACCGGCCCGAAACATTGTCCTGGCGTCTCGCGGTGGGCGAGGCCGCGGTTCCGTGCGCGGCCTTGCGGCCTGCGCACGCGTCGCTGCCCCGTTTCCGCCTGTCGCCAGCTCGTTCCTCATCGAGCCGCGCGCGGGTGCACGGCCAAAGGCAGACTTCCCATGAACAGGACTTCCTTCGCAGCGGCGCTGGTCGCCGTCCTCACCACCACGTCGGCAGCGGCGGCCGCGGCCGATGCAGGCCAGTCGCTCGATCCGGTGATCGTCACCGCCACGCGCACCGCAATCACCGTGGACGATGCGCTCTCCTCGGTCACCGTGATCACCCGGGACGACATCGAGCGGCTGCAGCCGGTGTCACTGGTGGACCTGCTGAACGGCCTGCCCGGCGTCACCCTCGCGCAGGCCGGCGGCATGGGCGAGCAGACCTCGCTGTTCCTGCGCGGCACCAATTCCTCGCACACGCTGCTGCTGGTCGACGGTGTACGCGTGGGCACGGTGAGCGCCGGCCTGCCTGCGTTCGAGCAGATCCCGGTGGAGCAGATCGAGCGGATCGAGATCGTGCGCGGGCCACGCTCGAGCCTGTACGGAGCCGACGCGATCGGCGGCGTGATCCAGATCTTCACCCGCCACGGCCATGCCGGCGAAGGGCTGGTGCCTTCGCTGAGCCTGACCACCGGCAGCCGCCACACCGTGGGCGGCCAGTTCGGCCTGTCCGGCGGCGATCGCCACGCCTGGTTCAACCTGAGCCTGGGTGGCGAGTACACCCACGGCATCAACGCCTGCCGCGTCGGCGCCGGCACCGTGTTCGCCGGCTGCTTCGTCAATGAGCCGGATAGCGACGGCTACCGCAACACCAACGCGCTGGCCAACGGCGGCTACCGCTGGGAAGGCGGTACCGAACTGGCCGCCACGTACCTGCGCAGCCGCAATTTCGTCTATTTCGACGGCGCCCCGTACGGCAACCAGGCACTGAACCAGCAGCAGGTCGCCGGGGCACGGCTGACGTTCCGGCCGCTGGCGTTCTGGCAGGTGACACTGGGCGCGGGGCAGAACCTGGACAAGGCCACCACCTACAACAACGGCACCTATCTCCGCTATTCGGACTCGCGCCGCAACCAGGCCTCCTGGCAGAACGATTTCACGCTGGCCGACGACCAGTTGCTGACCGTGGGCACCGACTACCAGCTCGAGCACCTGTCCAGCGATACCGGCTATCTCGCCAACCGCCGCCAGGACACCGGCGTGTTCGCGCAGTACCAGGCCACGTTCGGCCGCAACGTGTTCCAGGCCTCGGCCCGGCACGACCACAGCGGCCAGTTCGGCAGCCACGACACCGGCGCGATCGCCTGGGGCTACCGGCTCGACCACGGCCTGCGGTTGTCGGCCAGCTACGGAAGTGCCTTCCACGCACCGACGTTCAACGACCTGTATTACCCCTACGGCAGCGGCAACCCGGACCTGAAGCCGGAAACCTCGCGCAGCGCCGAACTCGGCGTGACGCAGCAGGGCGAGGGCTGGCACTGGGCGCTTAACGCCTATCAGACCCGGATCAACCAGCTGATCACGCTGGACAGCAACTACTACCCGCGCAATCTGAGCCGCGCGCGCATTCGCGGCCTGGAAGGTCAGCTCGGCCTCACCCTGGCGGGCTGGCACTGGCAGGGGTATTTGACCGTGCAGCAACCGCGCAACGACGATGGCGGCGCCAACAACGGCCACTGGCTGCCGCGCCGGCCGGAGCGCACCGCGCGCATCGACGTCGACCGCAGCTTCGGCACGGTGGCGGTGGGCGCCACCTTCAACGCCGCGGGCGCACGCTACGACGACCTGGCCAACACGCATCGGCTCGGCGGCTACGCCACCACCGACCTGCGCGCCAGCCTGACGTTCGCCCCGCACTGGGAGCTGGAGGGTCGACTGGCCAACGCCTTCGACCGGCGCTACGAGACGATCTACTACTTCAACCAGCCCGGCCGCAGCTGGTACCTGACCCTGCGCTACCGCCCCGGCGACTGAGCGCGGCATGAAGCGGGGGCCCCGCGGGCCCCTGCCTTCCGGCACGGTGGGGACTTCAGGCACATACACTGTGCGGGGCTGGCCGGCATAAAGCCGACATGCCTGTCACCCTGAACCCTGCGGCCCTCACCGAGCCCGTGGCGCCCTGCCGGCGTGCCGGTCGGCCGCGACGCCCGCAGGCCACGGAAGCGCCATGAACATTTTTGCTCCACTGATCCGCCGTCCCGTCGGCACCTCGCTGCTCGCGGCCGGCCTGGTGCTGGCCGGCATCTGCGCCTACCTGCTGCTCGGCGTGGCCGCGTTGCCGTCGCTGGAGTTTCCCGGGGTCTACGTCGTGGCGCAGCAGCCCGGCGCCAGCGCGCAGACCATGGCCAATACCGTACTGGCACCGCTGGAACGGCACCTCGGGCGCATCCCCGGCGTGGACGAGATGTACGGCAACGCCAGCGAGGGTTCGGCCTCGGTGATGGTGCGCTTCACCTTCGACCGCACCGCCGACAAGGCGGCGCGCGACGTGCAGGCGGCGATCAACGCCGCGGCGCCGGACCTGCCCTCGGGCATGCCCTCGCCGCCGCAGTACTTCAAGTTCGACACCTCGCAGATCCCGATCCTGTTCATCACGCTCACCTCGACCGGCCTGCCGCAGGACAAGCTGTTCGACCTGGCCGACACCCTGCTCAAGCCGGCGGTGGCTCAGATCCCGGGGGTGGCGCAGGTGCAGGTGTTCGGCGGCACCCCGCACGCGGTGCGGGTGGAGCTGGACAACGCGGCGCTGGCGGCCAAGGGGCTGACCCCCACCGACGTCAGCAATGCCCTGCGCGCGGCCAACGTCACCTCGCCGCAGGGCACGCTGAGCAACGGCGTGACGCAGATGACGGTGTTCGCCAACGACGCGCTGCACGAGCCGGCGGAGTTCGCCCGCCTGCTGATCGCCAGCAGGAACGGCACGGCGGTGCGGCTGTCCGACGTGGCCAGGGTCTACGGCGGCCAGCAGGACAAGTACCAGGGGGCGTGGTTCAACGGCCAGGACACCGTCGGCCTGCAGATCACCAAGCGCCCGGAGGCCAACGCCGTGGCCACGGTGGAGGCGATCCGCGCCAAGCTGCCGCAGCTCGAGGCCTCGCTGCCGGCGAACGTCACCGTGACACCGGTGTTCGACCTGACCCAGACCACCAAGTCCGCGCTGCACGAGGTGGAGACCGCGCTGCTGATCTCCATCGCGATGGTGGCGCTGGTGATGCTGGTATTCCTGCGCCGGCTGCGCCCGACCCTGATCGCCATGCTCAGCGTGCCGCTGTCGCTGGCCGGCGCCTTCGTCGCGATGTGGGCGCTCGATTACACCCTGAACACGCTGTCGCTGGTCGCGCTGGTGCTGTGCATCGGCTTCGTGGTCGACGACGCGATCGTGGTGATCGAGAACATCGTGCGCCACATGGAACAGGGCGACGCACCGCTGGAGGCGTCGCTCAAGGGCGTGCGCGAGATCGGCTTCACGGTGATCTCGATCACCCTGTCGCTGGTGGCGGTGTTCGCGCCGCTGCTGTTCGGCAACAACATGCTGGTGGTGCTGCTGCGCGAATTCTCGGTGACGCTGACCGCGGCGGTGGTGATCTCGGCGGTGGTCTCGCTGACGCTGACGCCGGCCCTGTGCGGCCGGCTGCTGCGGCACGAGGACGAGCATGCCCGCACCCCGGGCCGCCTGGAGCAGGCGGTGGCGCGCTTCGACCGCGCGCTGCTGCAGCGCTACGAGCGCGCGCTGGACTGGGCGATGCACCACCGCCACCTGATGCGCTGGCAGCCGCTGCTGCTGATCTTTCTGACCTTCGCGCTCGGCTTCGCGGTAGTGAAGACCGCCGGCGGCACCTTCATGCCGGACGAGGACACCGGTCAGCTGCAGGTGTTCATCAGCGCCGACACCAACATCTCGCCGGCGCTGCTGACCGAGCGCGCGCGCGAGGTAGGCGAGATCATGCGCAAGGACCCGGCGGTGCTGGACCAGCTGACCATGCTCGGCGGCAACGGCTTCGGCGGCGCCGTGGGCAACTCGGCACAGATGTTCGTCGACCTCAAGCCGCTCGGCAACGGGCCGGGCATGCGCCCGGACGGCATCAAGACGGTGATCGAGCGGCTGTCCAGGCAGTACAACGCGCTGCCCAACGTGCAGGTGTCGCTCAGCGCCGCACAGTTCCTCGGCGGCGGTGGCAGCGGCGGCAACGGCGGCCAGTACGAGTTCCAGCTGATCAGCGACAGCGGTGCCGATCTGCAGCCGTGGGCGCTGAAGATGGTGCGCACCATGCGCACGATGAAGGATTTCCAGGACGTCAGCAGCGAATTCGACCAGACCGGCAAGCAGCAGCTGATCAGGATCGACCGCGAAGCAGCCGGCCGCCTGCACGTGGGCGTGGGCACGATCGACTCGGCGCTGTACAACGCGTTCGGGCAGAACCAGGTGTCGGTGATCTATTCGGACATCAACCAGTACCGGGTCATTCTCACCTCGGACTCGGCCGAGGACCTGAGCCCGCAGGCGCTGCTCAACATCCAGGTGCGCAGTACGCTGGGCCAGATGATCCCGCTGTCGGCGCTGGCGACCATCCAGCCCACCGTCAGCCCCATCCGGATCCGCCACCACAACCAGCTGCAGGCGGCCACGATCAACTACAACCTGGCCAAGGGCGTGACCCAGGACCGCGGCATCGCGCTGGTCAACCAGGCGGCCTACGCCACCCATCTGCCGGACGGCGTGCGGGTGGAGTTCACCGGCAACAACCAGCGCCTGCAGCAGGCGCAGAACAACGGCATGATCCTGCTGCTCGCCTCGATCCTGGCGATGTACATCGTGCTGGGCATCCTGTACGAGAGCCTCGGCCATCCGCTCACCATCCTGTCCACCCTGCCCGCCGCCGGCATGGGTGCGTTCCTGGCGATGCTGGTGACGCAGACCCAGCTGTCGCTGATGGCGATCATCGCGATCCTGATGCTGATCGGCATCGTCAAGAAGAACGCGATCCTGATGGTGGACTTCGCGCTGGTCGGCGAGCGTGAGCGCGGGCTGAGCCCGCCCGAGGCGATCCGCGAGGCGGCGCTGGTGCGCTTCCGCCCGATCACCATGACCACCCTGGTCGCGCTCGGCGCCGCACTGCCGCTGGCGATCGGCTTCGGCATCGGCTCGGAGATGCGTCAGCCGCTGGGCATCGCCATCGTCGGCGGCCTGCTGGTGTCGCAGTTGCTGACCCTGCTCAGCACCCCGGCGATCTACCTGTTCGACCACGACCGGCTGGCCCGCCATGCGCAGGGCCTGATGCCGAACCGCCTCAAGTGGTGGGCGATCGGCTGCATCGTGCTCGGCGCGGTGCAGATGCTCGGTGGCGTGGCCGTGGCACTGGTGCCGAAGCTGGGCGAGAAGTTCGCCGGCAAGGGCCCGCTGGTCGGTATCGCGATGGTGGTGCTGGGCGCCGTGCTGCTGACCTTCGCGATCCGCCTGCTCAAGCACAGGCGACGCGCACGCTTCGTCCTGTTCGGGGTGTTCGCGGTGGTGCTCGGGCTGCCTGCACTTGCCCAGATCGGCGCGCTGCTCGCCGCGCCGCCGGGCGCGCCCGGCGGCAGCGCGACCGGCATCGTGCTGATGCTGGGCCTGCTCGGGGTGTTCGCCTGGGCGACGTTCAGCGCACGCAGCAAGGCCTGGTTCGGGGAACCTGCGCAGGGCTTCCTCGCCCGCCGGCTGGCGCGCCTGAAGCCGGCCCGCGGGCACGGCTGAGGCGGACGCGGCAGCAGATGATCAGTCCGCTGCCGCGCCCAGCGCCCGCCGCAGCGGCTCCAGCTGCGGCTCGTAGCGCCGCCATTGCTCCAGTGCACGTCGATGCAGCGGCTCGCGCACCTGGGCGCTGCTCGGTGTCGCCACCGCGCCGCGGTTGGCTTCCGGATGCAGGCAGCGCTGATCCATCGGCAGGTCGCAGGCCGCCAGGATGCGCGAGAGCGTCGACTCCGGATCGGTGACCAGCGCCTCGTAGTCGACCTCGATCATCGCCTCCGGATCATGCGTGCGCCAGCGCTCCACCAGCCGCCGGTAGAGCCCGTGGTAATGCGCCATCGCCGGCATGTCGTAGCAGTAGGGCGAGGCACTGCCGAACATCACCTTGAGGTTGGAGTAGCACACGTCCATCGGCGGCCGCGCGATGTGCACGATGCGCGCCTGTGGCAGCGCCCGCCGGATGAATGGCACCAGCCGCACGTTGGCCGGCAGCTTGTCGATGAAGAAGCGCGCGCCACCGGCACGCCACGCGGTCTGCTCCAGGTAGCGCTGGCCGACCCGCGCCAGGTCGAGCGACGCCATACGCTGCATCACCGTGCGCAGGCTGCGCTGGCCGGCCTGGGCGACATCGGCCACCCAGTGCAGCTGGCGCTGGAAGTCGCTGATCTCGCCGGCGGAGGCGATGTCCGGATGGGCGGACAGCATGTGGTCGAGCAGCGTGCTGCCGGAGCGCGGCAGGCCGACGATGAAGATCGGGGCCGGCGCACCGGCGTCGGGGCCGGGACGGGGCGGCACCGGGCCCAGTGGCTCGGCCGCCTGCAGGATCGCCTCGACGGTGGCCGCCTCGTCGGCCGCGTCGTACGGATGCAGCGCGTGCATGGTCGCGTTGCAACGCTCCAGTGCGGCCCAGGCGGCCGGGTGCCGGCCCAGGTCGTCAAGGATCTTGAAACGGGCCGCATCGTACTCGGCCAGCGCGAAGCGCCCGCGGGGATCGGTCGGCGCACCGAGCCGCGCCTGCCAGCGGTCGAGGCGATCGAGCAGCGGATCGCCGGGCCGCTGCCGGCGCAGGTTGGCGAGGATCACCACCGCATCGGCGTGGCCGGGCCAGCGCTCAAGCAGTCCGGTCAGCACCGCCTCGGCCTCGTCGAGCCGCCCGGTGAACTGCAGCAGCATGCCGCGCAGGTAAAGCTCGCCGGGATCGTCGAGACCAAGCGCGTTCGCCCGGTCGATGTCGCCGGCGGCCGCCTCGATGTCGCCGAGCATCCAGTGCAGGTGGGCCTGCTCGACCAGGACGTGGGACGGCGGATCCGGCGCGCGCGCCAGGTGCGCGATGCAGGCCCGGGCGCCCAGCACTTCGCCCTGCAGTGCGAGCTGCCAGCCGAGGCGGGCGATCAGTCCGGCGTGGTTGGGCAGGCGCGGCACGGCGTCGAGCAGCTGCGAAGTGGCTTCGCGCATGCGACCCTGCCGGAGGATCGCCGCCGCCAGCTCCATCCGGACCGGCACGTCGTCCGGATCGGACTGCAGCAGGCGCCGGAGCAACGTCTCGGCCTCGGCGTGCCGGCCGGCCTCAATGGCCTCGACGGCCTGCTTGCGCCACGCCGCCGCCGAACCGGTCACGGCGTGGTCCTCGTGGCGGCGAGAAGTCGTTCTGCCCTCATCGGGCGAGCGCCTGCCGCAGCGGCTCGAGCGGTTCCGCGTAGCGCTGCCACTCGCCGACGCTGCGCGCGTGGACCGGCTCGCGGACCTGGCTGCTGCTCGGCGTGGCGACCGGTGCGTCGTTGCGCTCCGGCTGCAGACAGGCGGGGTCGAAAGCGAGGCCGCAGCGGGTCAGCAGATCGCGCAGCACCGGCTCGGGCGCGCGGACGAGGTCCTCATAGCGGACGTCGACGACAACGTCGGGATCGATGGCCATCCATTGCTCCATGCAGCGGCGATACAACCCGTGATAGTGCGCCAGGGCGTCCATGTCGTAGCTGTAGGCCGATGCCGGGCCCAGCATCGCCTTGAGGTTGGAGTAGCACACGTCCATCGGCTCGCGGTGGATGTGCACGATCACCGCGTCGGGCAGGGCCTGCCGGATGAATGGAACCATCCGGAAGTGGATCGGCATCTTGTCGACGAGACAGCCGGCCTCCGGGGCGCGCCAGCGCGTCTGCAGGCGATAGCGCTCGCCGAGCAGGGCAAAGTCCACCGCCGGCAGGCGATCGAGTACCGCGAGCATGCCCGCCACACCGTCGGCCGGCACGTCGGTGATCCAGCGCATCTGGCGGCGGAAATCGTTGATCTCCCCCGCGGAGACCACCTGCGGATGGCTCGACAGCATGCGGTCGAGCAGGGTGGTGCCGGAGCGGGGCAGGCCGACGATGAAGACCGGCCGCGGGCCAGGCGCGCCGGAAATGGCCCGATCCGGAGGAGGCGGGAGGCGTCGGGCGGCGGTCAACAGGGCATCGACGACGGCGCGCTCGCCGGCGCGATCGTAGGGCGCCTGTCGCGCCATCCGGGCATTGCTGCGTTGCAGGCACGCCCAGGCTCGGGCGTGGTCGCCGAGGTCGTCGTGGATCTTGAACAGGGCCGACTCGAAATGAGCCAGGGCCAGACGATCGACCGGATGCTGCGGATCGGCCGGCAGGCGCCGGACCAGATCCTCGATGAGGCCGACATGCGCCGGCCCAGCCTGTCGACGCAGGTGGACCAGCGCCACCGCGGCATCGCCAAACCGCGGCCAGCGGCGCAAGCATTGCAGCAGCACCGACTCGGCCTCGTCGAGGCGCCCGTGGAACTGCAGCAGCATCGCGTGGAGATAGAGGGCGTCCGGGGCATCGATGCCCTGCCGGATCGCTCGCCCGCACAGGGCCAGGGCCGTGCCGAATTCGCCAAGCAGCCAGCGCACGCGACCCGCCTCGGCCAGCGCCGCCGGCGCGCTGACGGTGTCCCAGTCGATCCGCGCCAGGCAATCGCGGGCCACCACCAGCTCGCCCGCGAAGTAGAGCTGCCGGGCCAGCGGCAGCAGCCTGCCCGGTTCGGCCGGTGCCCGCGCGGCAGCGTGTGTCCACTGCGAGATCGCATCACGCAGGTGGCCACCCGCCATCAGCACGGCAGCGAGATCGGCGCGTACGGCCGGATCGTCACCGCCCTCTTGGAGGACCGCCTCGAGACTGCCGCGGGCAGCGTCCCACTGGCCGAGTTCGACATGCTGGGCGGCGCGTCGGCGGTGGCGCAGCAGCGCCAGCCCGCGCGAGGTGGCATCGGTGGACATCAACGGATCCTGCAAGAGCGCAAGGGGAGAGCGGGCAGCATGGCGGTCACCGGGTGACTCATGCGACCCGCTGGCCGGCGGCGTCCAAGGCCCGGCGCAGCGGCTCCAGCGGGCCTGCATACCGCTTCCAGCTCGCCATGCCTCGGCCATTGAGCGGCTCGCGGACCTGGGCGGCGCTCGGGGTGGTGACCGGGAACGGATTGCGCTCGGGGTGCAGGCAGGCATCGTCGAAGGCCAGGCCGCACGCCGGCAGCACGAAGCGCATCACCGCTTCGGGATCCGCGACGAGGTCGGCGTAGGCGAGATCGATCATGGCCCCGGGGTAGTCGGCGTGCCAGGTATCGACGAGCTGCCGGTAGCAGCCGTGGAAATGGGCGGTCCACGCAAGGTCGTTGCACCACGGCGAGACGTCACCAAACATCGCGCGGAAATTCGAGAAACACACGTCCATCGGATCGCGGACCAGATGCAGGATCGGCGCATGAGGCAACGCCCGACGGATCAGGGGCACCAGCTGCACGTTGATCGGCAGCTTGTCGACGAAATAGCGCCGGCCGCCGGCACGCCAGCCGGCCTGCGCCAGGTAGCGTCGGCCGAGTTCGGCCGGATCGACGCTCCCGAGCCGGTCGAGTACCCGGTGCATACCGGCATGCCCGGCAGGTGGAACGTCGGCAACGCGATGGAGCTGGCGCAGGAAGTCGTTGAGCTCGCCGGCAGGAGCCACGTCCGGGTGGGCGCTGATCATGCGGTCCAGCAGCGTGCTGCCCGACCGCGGCATGCCTACGATGAAGATCGGCGTGGCTTGGCCGGTGTCCGCGACGGGCCGGAACGGCGTCGCCGGAACGCAATCGCGGATCGCCTCCACGAGGTGCCGGGTGATCGCCGACTCCGCCGCGGCATCGTAGGGATTCAACGCGCGCAGGATCCCCTTGCTGCGCGAGAGGGCCTCCCATGCCGCAGGGATCTCGCCGAGATCGTCCAGCTCTTTCGCCAGCGCCGCCTCGAACTGCGCCAGGTTCAGCGCGTGAGCCGGATGCGCGGACGAACGGGTGCGTAGCACCACGATCTGCTGGCGCAGCGCGTCGATGTGCGCGTGCTCCGGTGACTGCCGGCGCAGGTTGGCGCGTGCCTGTGCAGCCATGCCGAAGTCGGGCGCCTGGGCGAGGCACTCGTCGAGCAGACGCTCGGCCCGATCGTTGTCGCCAAGGAAGTGGCACAGCATGGCCTGCAGGAGCAACTCGTCGGGCGCGCGCAGACCCTCCCGGTAGGCGCGCTCGATCCAGGTCAGCGCACGTTCCACCTCGCCGGTCATCCATCGCAGGTGGGCAATGGCCGCATGCAGATGGGCGGTACCTCGCAGGCGTTCGAGACGGTCGATACAGCGGCGGGCCTGCACCATCTCGCCGTGGAAGCTTAGTCGGCGAGCCAGTGCGATGAGGCCGGCAGGATCGTCGTCCGGAACCGCAACGGCGGCGACCAGCTCACGGGCGGAGCCCTCGAAGCGACCGTCCTGGAGCAGCACATGGGCCAGTTGCATGCGTGCCGGAAGGGAGTGCGGCTCACGCTCGACGAGATCATGCAGCAGGGCTGCGGCCTCAGCGTAACGCTGCTGCGTGATCAGAGCCTCGATCGACCGTTGCAGATCAGCCAGGGGCATCAGTGAGGGCATCGATGGCATGCGGTCATGCGTGGATCGGCAAGTCCGTCGAGCATAGCCGAGGCGCACGCGACAGTGCCGGCCCGGCGCGCGGGTGTGCCGGAGGCGTCGAAAGAAAAAAGCCACCGACCTGATGGTCGGTGGCTTGCCGGGAGATGACAGCCTTCGCTATCAGTAGTCGTAGGACACCGACAGACGCATGTAGCGCGGCTGCTGGTAGAACACGCCCATGCCGTACGTGTTGTTGATCACGTGCGGGCCCGCGGCACCGACCGGGTCGGTCTGGACAGCCTGCTGCTCGTTCAGCACGTTGTAGATGTCGAACTTGAAAGCGAGCTTGTGGTCGGCGAAGTCCGGGGCATAGCGGACGCCCAGGTTGACGGTCTTGGTCCACGGGGTGTGGCCCGGGTCGCCCGGATGGACGATGTGGCCGAAGCACCAGTGGTAGTTGCCGCTGCCACCGCCGTTGTAGCCGGTCGGATCACCGTCGGCGTTCGGGCCGAAATAGCCCAGGCACTCCTTCGGCGTACCGGACTGGATCAGCGCGGTGGCCGACACCAGCCACTCGGGGCTGATCATGTAGGCACCGCGGAACCGCAGCGAGTGCTTGCGGTTGTTGATCAGCTCGCCGTCCTGGCCCTGCATCAGCTGCCAGGAATCCCAGTCCTCGGTCTTGGACACGTCGGCCTGGCCGAAGTCCGAACGCACCTGACCCTCGGTGTTGCCTACACCGCGGGAATAGGTGTAGTCGACACGACCCATCCACTTGCCGTCGAACGGATGCTCCAGGTACAGGTCAAGCGAGGTGATCTGACGCTTCGGACCCTTCAGGTAGCCCCAGTCCTTCTGGCTCATCTTGACGATGGTGGAGCTGGTGCCGTCGTCGCGCACCACCAGCATGTCATTGGTCCGGCCCGGGTTGATCAGGCGGCAGTAAGCCGCGCCATACAGCGAGTCGTAATACAGGTTCGGGTCCAGGCCCATCGAGGTCATCTTGGCGGCGATCTGGCCCGGCGAGCACTCGTCGTCGATCACCGTCTTCAGATCGCGGTAGGTGAGCTTGGCGCCGTAGGTCCACTTTTCGTTCAGCTGCTTGTCGAAGCCGACGATGTACTCGTCCAGATACTGCGCCTTGAGGTTGCGCGCGGTGACCTGCTTCGGATCCTTGGCACCACCGGTCTCACCGTCCGGCGAATGCGTCGGCACAACCACGGCGAGGCCGGTCGGAATGCCGTTGGCGTCGATGCCGGTGTAGCTGTAGGTGGTATCGAGGAACGTCGAACGCGTGGCCGCACGCTCGGCGGCGTTGTTGGGCAGGGCCAGGTAGTAGCGGCCGGCGTTGCCGTAAACCTTGAACGACGAATCGCCGTTCACGTCCCAGCTCACACCCAGGCGCGGCTCCCACTGGTTCTTTTCGTCGACGAAGGCCTTGCCCAGGTCGTTGTAGTTGGTGAACCGGTCGTTGCGCAGGCCGATGTTCAGCTGCACGTTCTGCGCGACCTGCCACACGTCCTGGAGGTAGTACGCCTTCTGCGAGACCGACATGCTGGCCAGCTTGGCGAAGTGCCGCTGGGTAACCGTGTAGGTCTTGCTCTGGTCGGGATTGGTCTTGACGCGGTAGATCCAGTAATAGCCGTTCGCCGGGTTGAACGGATCGGAGATGCTCGCGTTCGGACCGCTGGCGTAGGTGCCCTGGTCGTGGGCGTTGTAGAACTGGTTGTCGATACCGACGCTGAGGTCGTGGTCACCCAGTCGGTAATCGAAGTCGATGCGCAGGCCGCGGGTATCGGAGGTTGCGTCGATGGCGCTGAGCTGGGTGACGGTCTGGTTGTTGCGAATCTGCTGGCCGCCGGTGTACGCCGGGTTCTGGTTGCTAGCCGCCGAGATGAAGGGCAGCGAGCTGAGCGCACCGTAGATGACCGGGTTGGTGAAATGACCCTTGCCGTACTCGATGCTCAGCGTGCCGTTGTCACCGATGTAGCTGGTGTACTTGCCGATGTAGAACGTCGCGGTGTTCTTGGTGCGGTTCGCCGGCTGCACGAAGCTGCCGGTATCGAGCTTGGTGTAGTCGTAGTTGTAGATGGTGCCGCCGCCGTTGTCCTGGCGATCCTGCAGGGTGGTCAGCTCGAGGACGTTGTTCTCGTTGATGTTCCAGTCGAGCTTGCCGTAGATCTTGTTTTCCTTGTTCGTGTAGAACGCTTCACGGCCGTTGTCGATGGTGCCGACGTTGGTGCCCTTCTCCTTGGTCTGCTCGGCCGACAGGAACATGTACAGCTTGTCCTTGATCAGCGGACCACCGACGTAGCCGGAGTAGATCGTCTGCCAGCTCTTGTTGCGGCTGCGATCCCAGTAGATGGTGCCCGGCAGGGTCGGGTCGGCGAGGGTGAACGGCACGCCGTCCGGGGTCGGCGGCGGGATGGTCGGGTTGCCGTAGTAGATGCGCTTGCCGTCGGCAGCCAGGTACTTCGGTGCCCAGGCGATCTGGCCACCGAAATGCCACTCGTTGGTGCCGCGCTTGCCGATCTGGTTGATCACGCCGCCGTCGGAACGGCCGTACTTGGCGCTATAGCCACCGGTCAGGGTCTGCTGCTGGTCGATCGAACCGTACGGCAGCGAGAAACCGCCGATGTTGCGGTACGGCTCGCCGGTGTTGTAGCCGTTGATGTAGTACGCGTTCTCGGAGACGCTCGAGCCGCCGAACGACACGGCGTTGCCGAAGTAGCCGCTACCCTGCACCGTGCCCGGGGCGAGCAGCGCGATCGATTCGGCGCTGCGGCCGACCGGCAGTTGCTGCAGGTCCTTCGAGGTGATGATGGTGCTCGAGGTCACGCTGGACACGTCGATGGTCGGCAGCGCGCTGGCGACCACCTGCACGGCGCTGAGGTTTTGCGCGTTCTGGGCGCTGGCAAACGGCACCTCGGTACCACCGCCGACCGTCACGTTGACGTTGTCGCTGGAGGTGATCACCTGGCCGTCCTTGATCAGCGAGACGGTGTACTTGCCCACCGGCAGGTTGCTCGCCGAATAGCGTCCGGAAGAGTCGACCGGCACGGTGCGGGTGGCACCGTTGGCCATGTTGACCACCTTGACCGATTCGCCGGAAGCGACCGGCGCGGTGCCGAAGATGGTGCCGGTGGTGGACTGCGCGAGGGCCGCCGTCGAGGTCAGGCCCATGCCGACGGCGAGGGCGAGCGCGAGCGCGTTGTGCCGGGGCGCGAGCCCCCGCAAGGAATTACGCTTGTGAATTGCCATGTTTTGCTGATCTCCCCAGATCTGCCCAAACGGGCCGAGAAAAAAATTCGGGCGCCCATCATGGGCGTCCGGCTTTCAAACCCTTGCGGTTTACTGGCATCCAATGCGTACGGGGACTTCAGGAACCCGCGCGGACCGTCGATGGCGATGTGTCCCCGGGTTCCCTGAGCCCGACCACCCTGCGAACGTACGTTCGCGCGCCTACCGTGTCAACAATTTCTTAGCAAGTCCGGGAAGCTGCCTTGTCAGGCAATTTTTCCCGCGAATCCGTACCGTTCGCGGCCCGCCGGGTCGCCTCGACGAGGCTGCCGGCGTCCATCCGGCCCCCCTCCCCCGGAAGTCAGGGGCCGAACCGGCGTCCGGCCTTGTTAAGGTGAGCGGACCATCCAGGAAGGAGTTCCGCCATGCGTCGTCCACTGCGGGCCGCGGTCCGGCTCGTCCCGCTCTTGCTGCTGGTCGCGGCAGCGACCATGCCCTTGTCCGCGGCCGAGCTGGCCATTTCGCCGATCCACTACCGGGAACGTACCCTGGCCAACGGTCTGCAGGTGATCAGTGCCCGGGACCCTGGCAGTCCGACGGTCACCGTGCAGGTCTGGTACCACGTCGGCTCGAAAGACGATCCGGCCGGGCGCTCCGGCTTTGCGCACCTGTTCGAGCACCTGATGTTCAAGAGCACGGCACACATGCATGCCGAGGAAATGGACCGCCTGACCGAGGACGTCGGCGGCGCCAACAATGCGTCCACCGGCGACGACATCACCAACTATTTCGAGGTGATTCCGTCGAACTACCTGCGCACCCTGCTGTGGGCCGAGGCCGAGCGCCTGTCCAACCTCAAGGTCGACGAAAAGAACTTCACCTCCGAGCGTGCGGTTGTGGAGGAGGAATACCGCCAGAGCGTGCTGGCGAACCCGTACGGCAAGCTGTTCAACGCGATCGACCCGCACTCGTACACGGTGCATCCCTACCGGCGCCCGACCATCGGCAGCATCGCGGACCTGGAAGCGGCCTCGCTGGCCGACGTGATCGCCTTCCACAAGACCTTCTACCGGCCGGACAACGCGACACTGATCGTCGCCGGCGACTTCGACCCGAAGCAGCTGGACGCCTGGGTCGACCAGTATTTCGGCTGGATTCCGAAGCCCGCCACGCCGGTACCGCAGGTCACCGCGCAGGAACCGGCGCGAACGACGGACAAGCGCTACACCGAAACCAGTCCGACCGCCCCGCTGCCGGGAATCGCGATGACCTGGCTGATCCCGCCGGCGCCCTCGGGCGACACCATTCCGCTGCAGGTTGCCGCGGCACTGCTGTCGCAGGGCGACTCCTCGCGGCTGTACCAGGCGCTGGTGTACCGCAGCCAGATCGCGCAGCAGGTAGGCGCCGATGTCGATGCGCGGATGGGACCGGGCCTGTTCACTGCCTATGCCATCCTGGCCAGCGGCCACCAGCCGGCCGAGGCCGAACGCGTGCTGCGCGAGCAGATCGCGCGCCTGGCCGACCAGCCGATCCCGCCGGCAGAGCTGGCCAAGGTGAAGACGCAGCTGCTCACCCGGGCGCTGGAGCAGCGCCAGACGCCGATGGGGCTGGCCTTCGCGCTGGGCCAGGCGGCGCTGACCGAGGGTGACCCGGCGCGCGTCAACACCGACCTGGCGGCGCTGCAGAAGGTCACCGGCGACGACGTGCAGCGCGTGTTGCGCAAGTACGTGACCGGCGCACACAGCGTGACCATCGACTACCTGCCGCAGCCCGAGGCTGCGCCGGCCAACCGCCAGGGAGCGACGAAATGAGCCGAGCAATCCAATCCCTCGTGACGGCCGCACTGCTGGTTGCGGCGCTCGCCAGCCCTGCCGGTGCAGCCGATTTCCCCCGCACGCCGCCGGCACCGGGCCCGGCACCGACCCTGCACGTGCCCACGCCGGTGCGCCAGACCCTGCCCAACGGGCTGGCGGTGATCAGCGTGCGCCGCGCCGAGCTGCCGCTGGTCACCGCCCGGCTGCTGATCCGTCGCGGCGGCGAGATGGATCCGGCCGGACGGGCCGGCCTGGCCAACCTCACTGCCAACCTGTTGACCAAGGGCACTGTCGGCCGCACCGCGCCGCAGATTGCTGCCGATGCCGAAGCGCTGGGCGGTTCGCTCGACGCGTACGCCGGCTGGGACCAGAGCAGCGTGGGCATCACCGTCACCTCGCCGAAGCTGGACGCTGCGCTGGCGCTGCTGGCCGACGTGGTGCGCCGGCCGACGTTCCCGGCCGACGAGCTCGCGCGCGCCCGCAAGCAGGCGGCCGACGACCTGCAACTGATGCTCAGCCAGCCGACATCGCTGGCCTCGCTGGCCTCCGCTCGCGCGGTCTTCGGTGACGGTGCCTACGGCCATCCGCGCGTGGGCACGCCGCAGTCGCTGGGCCAGATCACCCGCGCGGACGTGCAGCGGCTGCACCAGACGCTTTACCGGCCGGATGACGCGATCCTGGTGCTTACCGGCGACATCACGCCGGCGCAGGCGCTGGCACTGGCACGCCGACGGTTCGGCGACTGGGTCCGGCCGGCCGCCCCGCTCCCGCCGGTTCCGGCGCCCGCCGGGCACTCCGCCCTGCCGGCGGTGCTGGTCATCGACCAGCCCGGCGGGGGCCAGGCCGGCGTGGTGGCCGCGCACGTGGCACCGGCACGCGACGATCCCCGGTTCTACGTGGGCACGGTCGCCAACGCGGTGCTCGGCGGGTCCTATTCGGCGCGCCTGAATGAGGAGATCCGGATCAAGCGGGGGCTGTCCTACGGCGCGAACAGCAGCTTCGATCCGCGCCGCGACGCGGGACTCTGGCTGGCGTCGGCGCAGACCAAGAACCCCTCGGCAGTGCAGGTGGTGCAGCTGATGCAGGGCGAGTTCGACCGGCTCGGCACCACGGCGGTTCCGGCCGCCGAACTGGCCGCGCGCAAGGCCACCCTGATCGGTGCCTACGGGCGCAGCCTGGAGACCACCGCGGGACTTGCCCGCCGGGTGGGCGAGCTGGCCGTGTACGGTGTCGATCTGGGCGAGGTGGCGCGATACGTGGATGCCGTGCAGGCAGTCACCCCGGCGCAGATCGAGGCCTATGCGCATGCCTACCTCGGGGCGCGGGCGCGGCATGTCGTGGTGGTCGGGGATGCGTCGGTATTCGGTGCGGCCATGCGCAAGGCCTATCCGGGCAGCGTGCAGATCGGTCGCCAGGCACTGGACCTGGACCGCGCGGACCTGCGCGCCGCGGGCCAGCCCGCCCGCTGAGCAGGAAGACGGGCGGCGAGCCAGGGGCCCGGGCGGCATCGCCCGGGCCCTTTCGTTGCGGCAGGTGAACGCTCTGTCCGGCGTCGGGGGCGCCCGGATTCACCGCGGTTGCACGGGGTTTTATTAAACTGGTCGGTGCAGTAACACACCACCCGCACCATGCAAGGACTCCCCACCGTGCAAGCAACATCCCTCCTCCGCCGCCTGGCCGTCGCCGGCGTGCTGCTCACCGCTCCGGCGCTGTCCCAGGCCACCACCCGGCTGGAAGTGCAGGCCGGTCGAAGCTACATGGACGCCCACGGCAGCAACGTGGGCTTCGTCGAGGCGGTCTTCGCCCCGCACGCGATCGGCGACTCCCGCTTCACCTGGTCGCCGGACATCTCGGCCGGATGGATCGCCGGCCGCGACCTCGCGCAGTTCCGTGGCATGCGCTACGGCACCGGTCCCTCGGTCGCACTCGTCGCCGCCGGTGCACGCCTGCGCACGACCGACACCCGTGCCTGGTACCACCCGGTGTTCTTCAGCTTCCAGGTGGCCGGCACCAACCACACCACGCAGGCACTCTCGACCCACTACCAGTTCGTCAGCACACTGGGCGTGCAGTTCGACCACCTTTCGCTCGGGATCCGCCACGTCTCCAACGGCAGCACGCACGAGCCGAACCGCGGCGAGACGATGGCCGTGGTCGGCCTGGGCTTCGAGATCTGATACGACTCCATGCCGCCGGCGCGCAACGTGCCGGCGGCGCGGTCAGAGCAGGCGGATGCCGAACGGCTTCACCGCCCAGGCGAACAGCGCGAAGCACACCACCGTGATCACCGCGCTGATGCCCAGCGCCGGCCAGAAGCCGAAGCGTGCCAGCAGGCGCGGAAAGACCAGGAACATCGGCAGCGTCGGCACCACGTACCAGAACGTATACCAGGCGTGGTTGGCAACCTTTTCCACCGGCTGCTTCTCCACGTGCAGCCAGATCAGCGCGAGCAGGGTCACCAGCGGCAGCGAGGCAATCAGCGCGCCGGCGCGGTCGCTGCGCTTGGCGGCCTCCGAGACGAGCACCACCACCGCGGCGGTGATCAGGTATTTGGTGATGATCCAGGGCATCGCACGGCTCGCTGCTGACGGGTTGTGATGACATAACGGCGGATCGGCATCGTATCGTCCCGGCCTGGTTTCCGACGCATCCGCCTCCTGCCGTGGCCCACACTCCGCACCCCCTGCACGATCACGACCATCCGCATGCCGGTCACGACGACCACGAGCATGACCACGATCATGGTCACAGCCACGCGTTGTCCAAGGACGCCGACCGTCGCTATCTGGCGGTAGCGCTGTTGCTGCTGCTCGGCTTCACCGCGGTGGAGGTGGTGGTCGGCGTGCTGGCCGGATCGCTCGCGCTGATCTCCGACGCCGGGCACCTGCTCACCGACGCCGCCGCGATCGCGCTTGCGCTGTGGGCGATGCACCTGGCCGAGCGGCCGGCGACCGGCAGTTACACCTTTGGCCTCAAGCGCGCGGAGATCCTCAGTGCGCAGGTGAACGGACTGAGCCTGCTGCTGCTGTCGGCGTGGTTCATCATCGAGGCGGTGATCCGTCTGGTGACGCCGCCGCGGGTGGACGGCGAACTGGTCACCGCGGTCGCCACCGCCGGCATCTTCGTCAACCTCGCCGCGGTATGGGTGATGAGCAAGGCCAACCGGCAGAGCCTCAATGTGGAAGGCAGCTTCCAGCACATCCTCACCGACCTGTATGCCTTCATCGCCACCGCGGTGGCCGGCGCCCTGGTGTGGTGGACCGGCTGGAACCGGATCGACTCGATCGCCGCACTTGTGGTCGCCGGGCTGATGTTCAAGGCCGGCTACGCGCTGGTGCGCGACTCCGGCCGGGTGTTCCTGGAAGCCGCCCCGCGCGGCCTGGAGCCGGCGGCGATCGCCGAGGCGATGGGCGCGGTGGACGGCGTCACCGCGGTGGAGGACCTGCACGTGTGGGAGGTGACGTCGGGTCTGCCGGCACTCTCGGCGCACCTGTTCGTCCGGCGGGAGCTGGACTGCCACGCCACCCGCCGCCAGGTACAGGCGATGCTCGCCGAACGCTTCGCGATCCGCCACGCCACGTTGCAGACCGACCACGCCGACGAGGGCGAGCCCGGCACGCGCCGGGATGCACCCTGTGCCTTTTCGCACGCGCACTGAGCGCCCCGGCGGCGGCTAGTGCACCGCCGGGGGATCGGCGGCGTGCGGCGGGGCCGCGGCCTCCCCGCCCATGTCCATGTCGTCGTCGGGCGGAGCGCGGGCCACGATGTCCCGGTACTGCTGCGCGCTGAGGTCGGGCAGCTTCTGCAGGAACGCCACCATGCTCCAGATGGTCGGGTCGTCATGGCTGCCACCCCAGGCCGGCATCGCGCTCATCTTGATGCCGTGCTTGATCGCCCAGAAGGCGACCTTCGGATCGACGTGCACCCGGGTCAGGTCCGGCGGCTGCGGATACAGCCCCGGACGGATCTCCGAATGGCGCATCGCCGGCGTCAGGTGGCACTGCGTGCACATCGCCGCATACTGGCCGGCACCCTGCAGGATGCGCTGGGGATCGGCCAGATCCGGCACCTGCAAGCCGGCCGCATGGCTGCGCAGCGAACGCTCGCGCAGCACGGTCAGCAGCGCGGCGACCGGCCGCGCATGGGGCGCGTCGGCGCCGATGTCGTAGCGGCCAGCGTAGACGAAGGCCAGCGTGCCCACGCCCAGCAGCGCCGCGGTAGCGAGCATGCCCAGCAGGAACGGACGAAGCCACGGCTTCATGAAGATCTCCCGGTCAGAACCACACGCGCAGGCCGACGACGACCTGGCGGTCGGACACCGGCGTCCCGGCAGCACGGGCAAAATCGGCGGTGCGACCGAGCCGACGCACGTACTGCACGCCGACATAGGGTGCCACTTCCCGGCGGATCTCGTAGCGCAGACGCAACCCGAACTGCAGGTCGGACAGGCCGCGACCGATCCCGCGCCGCGGATCGTCGCGACCGTACAGGTTGGCCTCCAGCTCCGGCTGCAGGATCAGCCGCTGGGTAAACAGCACCTCGTAGTCCGCGCGCAACCGCACCGCGGTGCGTCCCGCGCGCCCGAGATAGCCCGTGGCCTCGACGTCGAACCAGTACGGCGCCAGCCCCTTCACGCCGAAGGCCAGCCAGTCGCGACGCGGACCGTCGCCGAGGTCGTGACGCGCGCCGAGGGTGCTGTCCCAGTAGGCCGCGACGGCATGGCTCCACAGCGCCTCCACGTCCCCGTCGGACACCCGTGAGCCGGTGCGCTCCCCCTCGCTGCGCAGCAGCAGCTTGTCGTCGTCGTTGCCGACCCAGCCGTGCAGCTCCCAGCGCTGGCCGTGCTCGTCGCGCCCGGCAAAGGCCTCGAGCTGGTCGACCTGCAGCAGCACGAAGCGGGCGCCCTCGCCCATGTCCATGCCCGGCAGGTGGCTGGGGGCGACGCCGTCGGAGTAGTCCGGGCTGCGGGCGTCGGCCGGCGGCGCCCCCCCCTGCATGCGGCCCATCGCCATGGGGGCGGCCGGCCGCGCCGCATCCTGCGGGGCGGACATCTCCGTCATCGTCATCGGACCCGGAGGCATGCCCTGCGGCATGGCCTGGCGCATGCCGTGCTCCATGTCGGGGGACATCCCGTGGGCGGCCGGCGCATGGTCGCCATGCATCGGCATCGGCATCGGCATCGGCATCGGCGCACTGCTGGCGGCGCGGACGGGCATCGCCATGCCGTCCGCGGTGGACGACGCCGGCGCGGGCGTGCTGGCGGCCGGCGCAGGCATGTCCATGCCCGGCATGCCATCCATCGCGGCGTGCCGGTGCTGGGCGACGACCGGCCAGGCCAGCGTGGCGAGCGTGGCCGCCAGCCCGGCGGCGCGGATCATCGGCAGGATCGGACGGACGTTCACGACACCACCACCTCGCGGAACATGCCCGCCTCCATGTGGTAGAGCATGTGGCAGTGGTAGGCCCAGTGGCCCGGCGCATCGGCGGTGACCGCGTAGCGCACCCGCTGCGCCGGCTGCACGTTGATGGTGTGCTTGCGCACCTGGAACGTGCCGTCCGGGTTCTCCAGCTCGCTCCACATGCCGTGCAGGTGGATCGGGTGGTTCATCATGGTGTCGTTGACCAGCACGATGCGCAGGCGCTCGCCGGCGCGGAAGTGGACCGGCGTGGACTCGGGATAGGGCACGCCGTCGAACGACCAGCTGTAGCGCTCCATGTTGCCGGTGAGGTGCAGCTCGATCTCGCGACCGGGCGGGCGCGGATCCAGCGGACCGCCGACCGTGTGCAGGTCGGCATAGGTCAGCACGCGGCGGCCGTTGTCGCGCAGGCCGATGCCGGGGTCGTCGAGGTTGTCGCGCGGCATGTCCACGCGCATGTCCACGCCGGGACCGTATTCGGTGCGCGCGTGACGGGCCATCGCCGGGCGGGCGTCCGATGCGCCGGGCATGGCCATGCCGGTCATGGCCGGGTCGGCATGGGCGCCATGCCCCATCGCCATCGCACCCATCATGTCGACCATCGTCAGGCGCGCACGCGGATCCATCGGCGGTACCGCGGCGACCATGCCGGGCCGCGGCGCCAGCGTGCCGCAGGCGTAACCGCTGCGGTCGATGGCCTGGGCGAACACGGTGTAGGCGCGGTCGTCGACCGACTGCACGATCACGTCGTAGGTCTCGGCCACGCCGATGCGGAACTCGTCCACGTCCACCGGTTCGACGTCCTGGCCGTCGGCGGCGACCACCGTCATCCGCAGGCCCGGAATGCGCACGTCGAAGAAGGTCATCGACGAGCCGTTGATGAAGCGAAGCCGCACCCGCTCGCCGGGACGGAACAGCCCGGTCCAGTTGCCCGCCGGCGCGGTGCCGTTGACCAGGTAGGTGTAGGCGGCGCCGGTGACGTCGCTGAGGTCGGCCGGGCTCATCCGCATCGCATTCCACATCCGGCGGCTGGCAAGCGCCTGCTGCAGGCCGTGCGCGCGCACGTCGCGCAGGAATTCCGGTGCGGTCGGCTCGGCGTAGTTGAAGTAATCGCTGTGGCGCTTGAGCGTGGCGTAGATGTGCTCGGGATCGGCGTCGGTCCAGTCCGACAGCAACACCACATGCTCGCGGTCCGCGGGGTAGCGCTCGCCGTGGGCCGGCTCCACCACGATCGGACCGTACAGGCCGGTCTGCTCCTGGAAGCGGCTGTGCGAGTGGTACCAGTAGGTGCCCGCCTGCCTCACCGGGAAGCGGTAGGTGAAGGTCTCGCCCGGGGCGATGCCGGGAAAGCTCAGCCCCGGCACGCCGTCCATGCCGGCGGGCAGCACGATGCCGTGCCAGTGGATCGAGGTCGGCACGTCCAGCCGGTTGGTCACGCGCAGGGTCACCTCGGTGCCCTCGCGCCAGCGCAGCAGGGGACCGGGCACGCGGCCGTTGATGGCCGTGGCCAGCCGCCTGCGCCCGGTGAAATCGACCGGCTGCGGATGGATGGTCAGGTCGAAGCCGGTGCCGGAAAGCTCCGCCGGACTTCCGCCCGCGGCGGGCGCCGGGCGTCCCCAGGCCGGCGCTCCGGGGACGAAACCGAGGGCCAGCGCGGTGCCGCCGAGCGCGACGCCCTGCAGGAAGCGGCGACGGGAAAGGTCCGGCCACGACGCTGCCGGGGAATACGGGAATCGGGACGTCATCAGTCACTCCTGGGGCGACACCCGCCCTCGGATGTCGCGCAAGCCTCACCTCCCGCGGCCGGCAACGGCCGGCGCGGGGACGGATAGCGGAGGACTCAGGCCATCGGGGGCCGCAGCGGGGGGCGCAGGACGGGCTTCGGCGCGACCGGCGTGTCCGCCGCAGACGGACCGGACTGCGGCGGTGGCACGGCAAGTGCCAGGCCATGCGACAGGATCGGCACGGCGACGGTGCAGGCCGCCGGGCAGGCGCAGTGCACCGCTGCGGGGGAGCCGCAGCAGTCGGCCGCAGCGGACTGCGCGTGGTTCGAGGCCGGAGGGTGCATGGTCATCGGCATGCCCGGCATCGGTGCATGCATGCCCGATGGCGCAGCCGGGAACGCCACGACGGCCGGCACCGCCAGGCCGAGCCAGGCCAGCAGGACCAGCACCCAGAGGTGCGGCGATCGGCGGAACGGGCGGGGTGCGAAGCGCATGCGCGAAAGACTACGGGCTGCGGCCGCCGCACTCAACGCTGGAGCCGCCTCCATGCGCCGTCAGGGCTGGCTGTAGCCCATGTGCAGGGTGATCTTGTCGCCCGGCTTGAGATCCTTCATCGCGGGCGGCGGGAAATGCAGCACCAGCGCCATGCCGGCCGAGTCGACCTTGACCAGGCCGGTGGCCGGATCGGCGGAGGTGACGGTGGCCGGCATGCGATGCATGCCCTTGACGTACTGGGTGCCGTGCATGCGCTGCATGTGTTGCATGTGCATCGGACCCATCGGAGCCGTGCCGGCGGCGGCAGGCATGGTCTGCGCCGAAGCACTGCCGGCGGCGGCCAGCGCGACGAAGGAAGCGGCGAGCAGGGACAGGCGGATCATGGCGTGCTCCTCGATCAGGGGTCGGGATGAATCGGGGCGAGCATAGCGCGCACGATGTTCAGGCCGGCTGAAGACGGCACGCTGCGCTCAGTGGCCGCCCGATGCCGGGCCGGCCTTGGCCGCGAACGGCGGCTTGGCCAGCCAGATCACCGCGACCAGGCCGAGGAAGATCCAGCCGAGCATGTGGAACACCTCGTTGAAGGCGATCTGGTAGCCCTGCTGGGTGATCATGCCGTTGATCATGCCGGCAGCCATCTGGTCGTTGCCGCCACCGAGCCGCTCGATCGCGCCGGTGGCCACCGGGTTGTACGGGTTGATCCGTTCGGCCAGCTGCGCGTGATGCACCACGGCGCGATGCTCCCACAGGAAGGTGGTGATCGAGGCGGCGAAGCTGCCGCCCAGCGTGCGCAGGAAGGTCGCCAGCCCCGAACCGGCGGCGATCTCGTTCTGCTGCAGGTCCGACAGCAGGATCGACAGCACCGGCATGAAGAACAGCGCCACGCCCAGACCCTGGATCAGCTGGACAAGCGCCACGTGGGTGAAGTCGATGCCGAGGTAGAAGTCCGAGCGCATGAAGCAGGTGATGCCCATCACCACGAACGCCGCCGAGGCCAGCAGGCGCAGGTCCATGCGATGCGCGTACTTGCCCACGATGAAGGTCAGCAGCACCGGGATCACGCCCAGCGGTGCGGTGGCGAAGCCGGCCCAGGTGGAGGTGTAGCCCAGGTTGCGCTGCAGCCACAGCGGCACCAGCAGGCCGATCGAGAAGAACGCGGCGTAGGCCAGCACCAGCGCCAGCGTGCCGGCACTGAAGTTGCGGTGGCGGAACAGCTTGAGGTCGACGATCGGGTCCTTGTCGGTCAGTTCCCAGATCAGGAACACCGCCAGCGAGATCGCCGAGATGACGCTGGTGACGACGATGAAGGTGGAGTTGAACCAGTCCTCGTCGTTGCCCTTGTCCAGCACGACCTGCAGCGCACCGACGCCGATGATCAGGGTGATCAGGCCGACGTAGTCGATCTTCGGGCGCTGGGTCTGCTCCACCCGCTCGCGCATCTGCGCGGCGACCACCGAACTGGCGAAGATGCCGATCGGCACGTTGATGAAGAAGATCCACGGCCAGGAGTAGTTGTCGGTGATCACGCCACCGAGGATCGGGCCGGCGATCGGCGCCACCACCGTCACCATGGCCAGCAGCGCCAGCGCCATGCCGCGTTTGGCCGGTGGATAGATCGAGATCAGCAGGCTCTGGGTGATCGGGTACATCGGACCGGCCACCGCGCCCTGGATGGCGCGGAACAGGATCAGCATGCCCATGCTCTGCGAGACGCCGCAGAGGAACGAGGTCAGCGCGAACAGCAGGGTCGACCAGACGAACAGCTTCACCTCGCCGAAGCGGCGGGTGAGGAAGCCGGTGAGCGGCAGCGAGATCGCCATGCTCACCGCGAACGAGGTGATCACCCAGGTGCTCTGGTTCGAGCTCACGCCGAGGTTGCCGGCGATGGTCGGCAGCGACACGTTGGCGATGGTCGTGTCCAGCACCTGCATGAAGGTCGCCAGCGACAGGCCGATCGTGGTCAGCGCCAGGTTGGGTGGGCGGAAGGCAGTGCTCATGGCGGCTCGGAATGGGGCGGGGAAGGGCCGGCGCCGCCGCGGGGGACGGTCGGCGCCGGCAGCGGCCGGTCGGCTTACTTGCCTTTGCCGCCAGCCAGGTTGGCGTGGATGATGCGGGCGATCAGCTTGTCCGCCTTCGCCAGCTGCTTCTCGTAGACGTCGGTGTTGAGCACCGGCGCGGCCGGCGGCTGCTGGGCCAGCATCGGACCCTTCTGGTCATGCAGGCTGACGGTCACGTCGCTGGACAGGCCGATGCGCAGCGGATGGGCGTCGAGCTGCTTGGGCTCGGTGAACACCACGCGCACCGGCACGCGCTGCACGATCTTGATCCAGTTGCCGGTGGCGTTCTGCGCCGGCAGCAGGGAGAACGCGCTGCCGGTACCCACGCCCAGGCTCTGCACCTTGCCCTTGTAGACCACGTCGTCGCCGTACAGGTCGGTGGTGATGTCCACCGGCTGGCCGATACGCATGTGGGTGAGCTGGGTTTCCTTGAAGTTGGCGTCGATCCACACCTGGTGCAGGGGCACCACCGCCATCATCGGCGCACCCGGCGCCACGCGCTGGCCCAGCTGCACCGAGCGCTTGGCGACGTAGCCGTCGACCGGCGCCACGATGGTGGTGCGCAGCTCGTCGAGGTAGGCGGCACGCAGCTTGGCCGCGGCGGCCTGCACGTCCGGATGGGAAGCGACCACGGTATCGTCGACCAGCACGCGGCTGGTGTCGTACATCTGCTCGGAGGTGGTCAGCGCGCTCTGCGCGGCGGCCAGCGCGTCGCGGGCATGGGCCAGCTCCTCGGCCGAGATCGCCCCGGTCGCGGCCAGGCCCTTGCGGCGCTCGAAGTCGGCGCGCGCCTTGTCCACCGCGACCTTGCGCGCGGCCATGTCGGCCTGCGCACCGGCCACGTTGTTGTAGAGGCCGCGCACCTTTCGCACGGTGTTGGCGAGGTTGGCCTCGGCTTCGGACAGCGCCACCTCGGCGTTGCTCCGGTCGAGCTTCACCAGCACGTCGCCGGCGTGCACGAGGTCGCCGTCATCGGCGCCGATGGTCACCACCGTGCCCGGGAGCTGCGGGGTGATCTGCACGATGTTGCCGTTGACGTAGGCGTCGTCGGTGTCCTCGTACCAGCGGCCGTCGACGAAGTACCACACGGTCCAGCCAATGGCGGCCAGGACGATGACGACGAGCAGCAGCCGCAGGAGCAGGCCGCGACGATGGCCGGCGGGCTTGGCCGGCGCGTTGGCCGGGGTGTCGGCCGTGGGGGTGTTGGGGCTGGACATGGTCGGCCTCAGGAATGATCGGAAGAGGAAACGGGGGAGGTGGGCGCGGCCGGCGGCACCGCGGCGGAGTCACGCGGTCGGTAGCCGCCGCCGAGCGCGGCGAGCAGCTGCACGGAGGCATCGACCTGCTGTGCCTTCAGGGCCGCCATGCCCTGTTCGGCCTGCAGCAACTGCCGGCGTACGGAAAGCGCCTCCAGGTAACTGCCGACGCCGGCCTTGTAGCGCTGTTCGGCCAGCTGCCATGCCTGGCGCGCGGCGTCGAGGGCGCGCTGCTGGGCCTCGGCCTGGGTGCGCAGCGAATCGAGCGAGGACAGGTCGTCCGCCACCTGGTTCACCGCGCCCACGAGGGTCTGGTTGTACTGGGCCACCGCCATGTCGTAGGCCGCGTCCCGGCGATCCAGATTGGCGCGCAGGCGGCCACCGTCGAAGATCGGCAGGCTCAGCGAGGGACCGACCTGATAGAAGCGGGCCGGCAACTCGAACAGGTTGTGGCTGCCGGTGGCGAGCAGGCCGGTGAACGCGCCGATGCTCACGTTCGGCAGGAAGGCGGTTTTGGCGGCCTTGATCTGCCTGCCCGCCGCCTCGACGCGCCAGCGTGCGGCCACCAGATCGGGGCGATGGCCGATCAGGTCGACGGGCAGGTTCGCCGATACCGCGACGGCGGCCGGCCGGAGTACGGCCGGGCGACCGATCGCCAGGCCGCGATCGGGCCCCTTGCCGAGCAGCACCGAGAGCGCCGAACGCGCCGCGTCCACCGCCCGCGCGGCGACCGCCTGCTGGCGCTGGGCCTCGGCCACCTCGGCATCGCCCTGCCTGAGCTGCAGCTGGCTGTCGATGCCGGCGGCGACACGCTGCGCGGTGAGCTTGCGGGCTTCGCTGGCGCGCTGGAACTCGGCGTCGGCCACGTCCTGCTGGGCGAAGGCGTAGCCGAGGCGCGCGTAGGCACGCGCGACGTTGGCCGAGAGCTCGATGCGGGCCGCGCGGGATTCGACGTCCGCGGCCCGGGCCGCGCCGACCGCGGCCTCCCACGCGGCCTTCTTGCCGCCCCACAGGTCCAGGCCCCAGTTGAAGCTGGCGTAGCCGTATTCGGCGCGCAGGAAGTGGCCGCCACCGGCGCTCGGCGGCAGCACGGTGGGTGGCAGCCGCGCGCCGGAGATCGCGGCCCCGGCATCGACGCGCGGGCCGCGTGCGGCGTGCGCCTCGACCACCGTCGACTGCGCTTCGCGGGCGCGCGCGTCGGCGATGGCAAGGCTGGGGTTGTCGCGCAGGGCCTCGGCGATCAGCTGGTCGAGCTGGCGGTCGCCCAGTGCGGTCCACCAGTCCTGCGCCGGCCAGGTGGCCTCGGTGGCGTGTGCGCGCGCCAGGCTCCGGCCGGTGGCCAGCGTGGACGGGTCGGTCAGCGTGCCGTTCGGATGCAGTCCGCCGCTGCTGGCGCAGGCGGCCAGCAACAGCGAAAACCCGATGCCGGCCGCGAGGTGTTGCAGGCGCATGATCGTGATCTCTGGGGAGAGGTGTGGGTCAGGATTTGTCGCGGAGCGCGTGCAGTACGCGCTCCAGGTAGTCGTGGAGCAGTTCGCGCTCGGTCGGGCTCAGCGAGCGCTGGGCCGCTTCGAGCACGCGGTCGTTGCAGGGGGTCATCTGCTGCCAGAGGGCGTCGCCGGCCTCGGTCAGTTCGATGCGCAGCGCCCGGCGGTCCTGCTCGTGGGGGGTACGACGGAGCAGGCCCTTGGCCTCGAGCTGGTCGAGCTGGCGGGTCATCGCGCCGCCGTCAAGCTCCACCGAGCGGGCCAGCTCGCTGGCGCTCATCGGACCCAGCTTGGCCAGCCGCTTGAGGATAAGGAACTGGGTGAAGCGCAGGTCGATCTGCTGCGCTGCAAGCTCCGCCTCCATCGCGCGGACGATCTCGGTGCGGACCAGACCCAGCAGGACGCCGAGGCTTTCGGCCGGTCCCTTGGCGATGGCGGGAGTGTGCGGTGCAGCATTCATGGCCGCGCATTCTATTGCCGCGAGTTTATTTGTCAAGGCAAATATCTATGCTGCAGTTTTTGGTGCGGCAAAGTTTCGGTCGCCCGGCGGGCCCTTGGTTGCGGGCCGCGCGGCAACGCTCGCCACGCGATGCACGGACGCGCGGAACTTGTTATATTCGCAATAGCTAATATATTGGCTGCCGGCGGCGGCCCTTCGGCACCGCCCGTCATTTGATGCGCCGCCCGGTGCGGACCAGGAGAAGCCCATGGCCACGCAACGCCCCGACGTGAAAGCGTTCTTCGACGAACCGTCCAACACCTTCAGCTACGTGGTGTCCGATCCGGCCAGCGGTCGCGCCGCGGTCATCGACAGCGTGCTCGACTACGACGCGGCTTCCGGCCGCACCCGGCACGATTCGGCCGACGCCATCGTCGCCTGGGTCCGCAAGCACGATCTGTCCGTCGACTGGGTGATCGACACCCACGTGCACGCCGACCACCTCTCCGCCGCGCCCTACATCCAGCAGCAGCTGGGCGGACGGCTGGCGATCGGCGAGCACATCCGCACCGTGCAAGACACCTTCGGCAAGCTGTTCAATGCCGGCAGCGAGTTCGCCCGCGACGGCAGCCAGTTCGACCACCTGTTCGTTGACGGCGAAACCTATCGGGTGGGCGGGATCGACGCGGTGGCGATCCACACGCCCGGCCACACGCCCGCCTGCATGACCCACGTGATCGGCGATGCGGCGTTTGTCGGCGACACGCTGTTCATGCCCGACTACGGCACCGCACGCTGCGACTTTCCCGGCGGCAACGCGGCCACGCTTTACCGCTCGATCCGCAGGATCTACGCGCTACCCGAGGACACGCGCGTGTTCCTGTGCCACGACTACAAGGCGCCGGGCCGCGACCACTACGCGTTCGAGACCACGGTGGGCGCGCAGAAGCGCGACAACCTGCACGTGCACGAAGGCATCGGCGAAGCTGATTTCGTGGCCATGCGCACCGCGCGCGACGCCACGCTGGCGATGCCGAAGCTGATCCTGCCGTCGGTGCAGGTCAACATGCGTGCCGGCCACCGCCCCCCGCCGGAGGCCAACGGCGTGAGCTACCTCAAAATTCCCCTCGATGCGCTGTAAGGCGCCGGAGCAGACGACACCATGGATATCCGCCCGCTGACCGACACGCTGAGCGTGTCCCCGCAGATCACCCCGTCCGACCTGGCCGCGCTGGCCGCCCAGGGCTTCCGCACGGTGATCAACAACCGTCCCGATGGCGAGGAACCCGGCCAGCCGTCGTCATCGGCGATCGCCGCGGCCGCCGCGGCCGCCGGACTGGCCTACCGCCATATCCCGGTGGTGCCGGGACAGCTGCAGGAGGCCCAGGTCGACGGCTTTGCCGATGCCCTCGCCACGCTGCCGGGTCCGGCCCTCGCATACTGCCGCACCGGCACCCGCTCGGCCACGCTGTGGGCGCTTCAGGCGGCGCGCCGGTCGCCGGCTGACAGCGTGCTTGCCAGCGCCCGCGAGGCCGGCTACGACCTGTCCGGAATCGCGCCGCGGCTCGCCGCCATGCGCCGCGACTGAGCACCGTCACCTTCCCCACCGAAGCGAGAACCCGTCGATGCCGGCATTCGATCTGGTCCAGACCCTCATCGCGATCGCCTGCGGCTCGGCCGTGGGCTTTTCGCTGGCGCTGATCGGCGGCGGCGGCTCGATCCTCGCCGTACCGCTGCTGCTCTACGTGGTCGGCGTGCACGATCCGCATCTGGCGATCGGCACCAGTGCGCTGGCGGTGGCGGTAAACGCGTTCGCCAACCTGATCCCGCACGCGCGCGCCGGCCACGTGCGCTGGAGGGCCGCCTTCATTTTCGCCGCCACCGGCGTGGTCGGCGCCTTCATCGGCTCGACCATCGGCAAGGCGGTGAACGGCCAGCGCCTGCTGGTGCTGTTCGCCGTGCTGATGATCGTGGTCGCCGTGCTGATGCTGCGCGGCCGGCGCAGCGGCCGTCCCGACCGCTATCCGCTGCCGCACGCCGGACCGCGGCTGGCCGGGGTCGGCCTGGGCGCCGGCGCGCTGTCGGGCTTCTTCGGCATCGGCGGCGGCTTCCTGATCGTGCCGGGGCTGATGCTGGCCAGCGGGATGGAGATCATCCACGCCATCGGCACGTCGCTGTTCGCGGTGGGCGCATTCGGCCTCACCGCGGCGGTGAACTACGCCCGCTCCGGCCTGATCGACTGGCCGGTGGCCGGCGCCTTCATCGGCGGCGGCGTGGTCGGTGGCTGGCTTGGTGCGCTCGGTGCGAAGAAGCTGGCCAAGACCCGCGGTGCCCTCAACATCGTCTTCGCCGGGGTGATCATCGCCGTCGCCATCTACATGCTGGTGCGCTCGCTGCGCGGCTAGGCCCTCCCTGGCCAGCCGCGCCGGGCGATCAGGGTGCTTCCGGACGGTTCTTCACGTAGGTGGTGAACAACTCGTGGATGCGGCGGTATTCGTCGTACCACGAGTCCGCGTGCTGGAAGTCGTGCCGCTCGAGCGGATAGAGCGAGATCCAGAAGTTCTTCTTGTGCAGTTCTATGAAGCGCTGGTAGAGGCGAAGCGAATCGCTGGGCATGACGTTGTTGTCGATCAGCCCGTGACAGATCAGCAACGGGTCCTGCAGGTTGGCGGCATATTCGATCGGCGAACTGACCTTGTAGGCCTCGGGATCGAGTTGCGGGGTGTTGAGGATGTTGGAGGTGTATTCGTCGTTGTAGCTGGTCCAGTCCGCCGGCGGACGCAGCGCCGCACCGGCGGCGAACTGTCCGGGCGCGCGCAGGATCGCCATCTCGGTCATGAACCCGCCGTAGCTGCCGCCGTAGACGCCCACGCGCTGCGGATCGACGTTGTAGTGCTTGACCATCCACGCCTTGCCATCAAGCAGGTCCTCCAGCTCCGGATGACCCATGTGCTGGTAGATCGCGGTGCGCCAGTCGCGGCCGTAGCCCTCGGAGCCGCGGTAATCCATGTCGAGGACGACATAGCCTTCCCGGGTCAGCAGGTTGTGGAACATCTGCTCGCGGAAGTAGTACGACCAGCTCTTGGTGACGTCCTGAAGGTAGCCGGCGCCGTGGATGAAGATCACCGCCGGATGCTTCGCCGACATGTCATAGCGGGCCGGCTTGTAGAACTTGGCCCAGACCTTGAAGTCGCCATGACTGGAAGGAACCTGGACGAACTCCGGCTGCACCCAGTGCATGGCCTTGTATGCCGCCGTGCGGGTATCGGTGAGCTCACGGTCACCGCTGCCATCGGCGTTGATGACCGCCAGTTGCGGCGGTACGTAGGCCGAGGAATGCAGCACGAGCAACTGGCGTCCGTCCGGTGACAGCTGGAACGGCGTGCGCGCTTCGAAATCGTACAGGCCTTCAAAGCGGGTCACGCGCTGCAGCTCGCCACCGCGGGTGGGCACGCGATAGACGTCGTAGCTGTAGGGCGCCTGCTTGTTGGCCATCACGTAGAACCACTGGCCGTCCGGTGACACCTGCGGCAGGCGCACCTCGAAATGGCCGGAGGTCAGCTGCCTGGCAGCTCCGTCCAGAGGCTTGGTGTAGAGCTGGGCATATCCGGTCTGCTCGCTCACGTACCAGAGCGTCTGGCTGTGCGGAAGGAAGCCGAAGCTGTTGAAGTTCCAGTTGATCCAGGCGTCGTCGTGAAGTCGGTGCTGCGGCACCATCAGATGCCTGGCGAAGTCGACGCTGGCGATCCAGCGGTCTTTGTTGTCGATGGCGCGGAACATCACTGCGGCGGCCCTGCCATCCTGGCTCCAGGCCAGCCTCGCCCGACCGTAGTCGGCGATGCGGACCGAACGGATCCTGGGGGCATCGAGGGCCTTGGCCTCGGCTTCATGGCCTTCCTTGCGCAGCTGCGCCTGCCGCGCGGCACGCAGCCTGGCCAGCGGATCGGTATGGATGCCGGGCAAGGCATCGAGCGACAACGCGTGCTGCACATGCTGGCGCAGATCGATCAACACCAGCTGCTGCGGCGCCGGCTCGTTGCGGCCGACGTAGGTGCGTGCTTTCTCCGGCTCGACGTAGCCGCTGTCGGTCACGTAGTGGATGACCGACGGCTGCTCGCCGCCCTTGTAACCCTTGGGCTGGGTCACGACGATCATCCATTGACCGTCCGGCGACAGCTCGGTATCGACGATGTCCCGGTCGGCACCGAGGTAATAGGGCTCCGCCAGACGGGTGCCATCGGCCGCATCCAGCGCCCGCTGCTCGGCGCGCTCGTCCTCGCGATCCTGCTTCAGCTGGCGCAGCGACTTGAACAGGTGCAGCTGCAGGCGCTCGAGCTGGTCGGGCTTTTTGGCCTGCGGATCGTCCTTGGCCTCGAGCACGGCCACGGTGGAGGCCAGGTGCGCGGCCACGTCATAGCTGTACCACTGGTTGCCGTCGCGAAACTGGAGTGCCTTGCCGTCCGCGCTCCACTGCGGCGCGCTCTCGGGCTCCGGGGTACGCGTGACCTGTTCCAGCGCGCCGCTGCGCAGATCGCGGATGAACACATCACCGTGAAGGATGAAGGCCGCATGGCTGCGGTTCGCGTCGTACACCGCACCCGGGCCGTCGGCGTCGGCGTACTGCGCGGGGCTCAGCCGGATCGTGCTGCCGGTGGCCGTATCGACCCGGTAGAGGTCGCGTACCTTGCTGCCGTCGCGCTTGAGCCGGTAGTACGCCGCATGGCCGTCCGCGCTCCAGTAGGGCGCCTCGACCGGCGGCCCGATCCAGTCCGGACTGGCCATGATCGTCTCCATGTCCAGCCGCGCGGGGGCGGGCGTCGCCGCATGGGCGGCGGGCAGCATGAGCAGGGCGACGAGGCCAGCGAGTACGGTTCGGTGCATGGGTGGCTCCCCGGAGGCAATCGATCCAGCGTAGCCGCCGCGGGGGCGTGCGCCTACCGCCCAAGGTCATGGGTGTGCGGCGCAAGGGATTGCGGACGACATGGGCCGGCTGCTGCTCCGCCGTTCGCGCGATCGCATCGCGGCAAGGGAGGTACATGGCAGCCTGGCCTCGGCAGGCTGGCGACCTTCCGGGCCGATCAAGGCCCCGAAGCGGGGCTGCTCGTTCCGTTCGTCGCCCGCGACATGAGGTCGGCGCCCCGTCAGCCGATCAGGCTGCTCCGTGCGGGCCATGCCCGGTCTGGGCGGCGCGGAGGCAGGCTCCGTCCGGTCGCCGCTGTTAGCATGATCCGCCCCTGCCTGCGGAACCGCACCATGAGCCTGCTGCCCGCCGTCGAACGCGAGACCGGTGACGATCCCACCCACAGCGTGATCTGGCTGCACGGCCTGGGCGCGGACGGCAACGACTTCGCGCCGATCGTGCCGGAGCTGGTGTCGTCATCGTGGCCATCGCTGCGCTTCGTGTTTCCGCACGCGCCGGTGCGCCCGGTGACGATCAACGGCGGCATGCCGATGCGCGCGTGGTACGACATCCTCGGCTTCGACCTGACCAGCCGGCAGGACGTCGCCGGCATGCGGGCGTCGATCGACGCGGTGGAGGCGCTGATCGCACGCGAGCACGAGCGCGGCGTGCCCAGTGAACGGATCGTGCTGGCCGGCTTTTCGCAGGGTGGCGCGATCGCGCTGGCGGCGGGCCTGCGCCTCGCCGGGCCGCTGGCCGGCATCGTCGCGCTGTCCACCTACCTGCCGATGGGCGACACGCTGGCCGCGGAGCGCAGCGACGCCAATGCCCGGGTGCCGGTCTTCTGGGGCCACGGCACGATGGACCCGGTGGTGATCCTGCAACGCGGGCTGGATTCCCGCGCTGCGCTCGAAGCACTGGGCTACGCGGTCGACTGGCACACCTATCCCATGCTGCACTCGGTCTGCGCCGAGGAGATCGGCGACCTGCGCCGCTGGTTCGACGCCCGTCTGGGCGACTGACCGGAAAGCCGCCGGGGCCTGCGGCATACTGCGCCGATGCCGCCCGCGCCCTCGTCCCGCCCTGCCAGCCCGCTGCCGGATTTCTGCGGACTGCCGGCGCTGTTCGCGATCCTGCTGGTCGGCGCGCTCACCGCCACCGTGATGTGGCTGGCGCCGGATACGCACTTCAGCTGGCGTGGCTACAGCGTGGCGATGCTCTTCGTGGCCTGGCTGGCGGTCCTGGAGACGCTGGCGCTGTGCAAGGCAAGCCGGTGGCTGGGACGGCTTTCCGGCTGGATGCCGTATGCCGGCGTATGGCTGGTGATCGTGCTGGTGGTGGTGGCCGCCAGCGTGGCCGGACGCTGGCTGGACCGGGTGCTGGGGCTCGCCCTGGTCGACGGTGGCTACCTGCGCTTCGCGCGCGCCAACGCCCTGGTCGCGGCCCTGCTGGCGGCCGCCATGCTGCGCTACTTCTACGTGCTGGCCCAGTGGCAGCAGCGGCTGGCCGCCGCCGCGCAGGCGCAGGTCGCGGCACTGCAGGCGCGCATCCGGCCACACTTCCTGTTCAACAGCATGAATACCGTGGCGGCGCTGGTGCGGGTCGATCCGGACGCGGCCGAGCGCACCATCGAGGACCTGTCCGAACTGTTCCGGGCCGCACTGGGCGAGCAGGGTGGCGGCGACGACACGCTGGCCGGGGAACGGGCGCTGGTCGACCGTTACCTGGCGATCGAGCAGCTGCGGCTGGGCGGGCGCTTGCGCGTGCACCGCGACCTGGACGCCTTGCCGGGCGACTTCCCCCTGCCACGCCTGCTGCTGCAGCCGCTGGTGGAGAACGCCGTGCGCCACGGCGTGCAGCCGCTGCGCGAGGGCGGCGAGATCCGGCTGGAGGGACGGATCGAGCGCAGCATGCTGGTGATCGCGATCAGCAACCCCCTGCCCCCCGCACCCACCCTCGGCGGCACCGGGCAGGGCCTGGACAATGTGCGGCAGCGGGTGGCCTACCGCTACGGGCCGCGCGCGCGGGTCGAGGCCGGCCCGGAAGAATGCCGCTTCGTGGTCCGGCTGTACCTGCCCATCGGCGCAGCGCGCCATGGCTGAGTCGCCGGGGCACTCCGCGCTGCGCGTGTTGATCGTCGACGACGAGCCGCTGGCGCGGATGCGGCTGGCGGCGCTGGCCGGTCAGTGCGAGGGGGTCGAGATCGTCGGCGAGGCCGGCGACGGCGAAGCGGCGCTCGGCGCCGTCGCCACCCTGGCACCGGACGTGCTGCTGCTGGACATCAACATGCCGGGACTGGACGGCACGGCACTGGCGCGACGGCTGGGCGGCCGGGTGCAGGTGGTGTTCTGCACGGCCTACGAAAACCACGCGGTGACCGCGTTCGAACTCGGCGCCGCGGACTACCTGCTCAAGCCGGTGCGGCTGGACCGGCTGCGCGCGGCGCTCGCGCGCGCCGCGCAGCGGCTCGGCGCCGCGGCGCGGGAGGCGGCGCCCGGATACCTGCACGCGCGCCAGCGTGGCGAAGAAGTGCGCATCGCACTGGACGAGGTGATCGCCCTGCAGGCCGAGGACAAGTACGTGGTGGTGCTGCACGCCGGTGGCGAGCTGCTGATCGAGGATTCCCTGCGCCAGCTGGAGGAGGCCTATCCGGAGCAGCTGGTCCGCCTGCATCGCCGCTGCCTGGTGCCGCGGACGCGGCTGGTCGGCCTGAAGACCCTTGCCGACGGCCGCAGCCTCGCCCGCCTGTTCGGCAGCGCGCTGCAGCCGGAGGTGAGCCGGCGCAACCTGGCAGCCGTACGCCGGCTGCTGCGCATGGGATGAGCGACCGGCGCCGGGGAGACCTTGCGCCGCACTGCCCTGCCGGCGCGAATGCGGGACAATGCGGGCCATTGTCCCTGCGCCATCCACCGAGGCCCGCATGACCCCGACTTTGCTGCGTATCGCCACCCGCAAGAGCGCGCTGGCGCTGTGGCAGGCCGAGCACGTCGCCGCGCAACTGCGCGCCGCCCACCCGGGACTGGCCGTCGAGCTGGTGCCCATGAGCACCCGCGGCGACGAGATCCTGGATCGGCCGCTGGCAGCGGTTGGCGGCAAGGGGTTGTTCCTGAAGGAACTGGAAGTGGCCATGCTCGAGGATCGCGCCGAGCTGGCCGTGCACTCGCTCAAGGACGTGCCGGCCGAACTGGAGCCGGGCTTCGCGCTGCCGGCCATCCTCGCCCGCGCGGACTGCGCGGATGCGTTCGTCAGCAACCACTACCAGGACCTCGCCGACCTGCCCGAGGGCGCGCGTGTCGGCACCTCCTCGCTGCGCCGGCAGGCGCAGCTGCGCGCGGCACGGCCGGACCTCCGGCTGCTCGACCTGCGCGGCAACGTCGGCACCCGCCTGGCCAAGCTCGATGCCGGCGACTACGACGCGATCCTGCTGGCCTGCGCGGGACTGGACCGACTCGGACTGGCGGCGCGTATCCGCAGCCTGCTGGTGGCACCGGAATGGCTGCCGGCACCGGGGCAGGCGGCGATCGCCATCGAGGCGCGCGACGATCGCCCCGACGTGCTGGCACTGCTGCGCGCGCTTGACGACGCCGACACGCGGCTGACGGTCACCGCCGAGCGTGCGATGAACCAGGCGCTCGGCGGAAGCTGCTCGGTGCCGGTCGGCGCCTGGTGCATGCGCACCGAGCACGGCCTGCACCTGCGCGGGCTGGTCGGTGATCCGCACGGCGGCCAGCTTCTGCACGCCCGCGCCGACGGCTCCGACCAGGCGCCGGAAGCGCTGGGTCGCCGCGTCGCCGCGTCGCTGCTGGCGCAGGGTGCGGCGGCCTTCCTCGACACCCACTGAGCGTTTCGCGCGACACGAAAGAGCCGGCGTCGCGAAGGGCGCCGGCTCGTGTACACGCACCCGTCAGCGATCAGAAGTTGTAGACGAGGTTGGTGGTGGTCAGCGTGTCGGTGCTCTTGGTGCCCGGCTGGGTGTCGCTGTTGTAGCGCACCTGGAAGCCCAGCTTCAGCGCCATCTTCTTGGTCATGCTGACCGACAGCCCGGCGTCGTTCTGGTAGTACTTGTTCTTCGAGCCGGCTTCGGTCAGCAGGGTGTCCTCGAAGGCGGTGTTGTCGGTCAGTCGGTACTTGAAGTTCGCCAGGCCACGCGCGACCGCCTCGCCCTGCGTCGCCTGGCGCACCGGCACGCTGCTGCCGTTGACGATCTGCAGTTCGTTGGCCGGGCGGTAACGCTTGTAGCCGGGGCCGATTTCGAACGACAGCTCGGTGCGCTGGTTCTTCAGCGCGATGTAGCCGTAGCCCAGCGAGACGGTGCCCTGCCACAGGTTGGCGCCGAAGTCGTCGTGCTCATAGCGAACGGCACCGACGATGTAACTGCGCGGGTCGAGCTTGTAGCCCACCGAGGCGCCGGTGTCGTAGCGGTTGGCGGTGGTGCTGAAGCGGTTGACGGTGTTGCCGGCAGCATCGGTCACGCTCACTTCGCCCTTGGACCGCAGTCCGTTGAGGAAGAAATTGTTGCGCCACAGCTCGTTTTCCTGGCTCAGACCGAGCTTGGCATTGAGGTTTTCCGAGCGGGAATTGCCGCGGGTCGAGGCGAAGCCGATTTCGCCCGAGCCGCTCCAGCCGCCGTTGTCGGCGGCAGCGGCGTCGGACGGGGCGCTGCCGCCGCTGGTGTCCTGGGCGTGGAGGGGGGCCGCCAGCGTCGCGGCGGCAAGAAGGAGGGCAAGGGTGCTCTTGTTCATCGGGGGAAACGGGTCCAATGTTAAACAAACGTAATCGATTACCTTAACGGATCGCCTTGAATCCGTTGTGAACCGGCGGACCGGCGCGGCTCAACCCGCGCAGTCGTCCCGGTGGCGGGCACAGGCGCGCCGATACAGCCACTGTTCCCAGGCGCGCCCGGCCAGATGGCTGCCGGCAGCGGTCGCGGCGAGCAGGCCGCCTGCCTGCCAGTGGTCGGCCAGCAGCAGCGCCAGGCAAGGCACCGCGTGGCCCAGCAGCGCCGCGTAGAAGCGCCCCTGCGGAACCCGGGCGGGACCGCGGCGGCCGCTCTCGCCGCCTGCGCGCAACGCGTGCCAGCGCATGCCTTCGATCAGGCCCTGCAACAGCACCATGAGAAGCAGCAGCAACAGCCACGGCTGGTGCGCCGGCACCAGCGGACCGATCGCGACGCGCCGGTCGGCGGCCACGCACAGCCACAACCACAGGCCACCACCGAACAGTGCGCCCGTCACCCGGCCAACCGGCAGGGTGGCGGCATGGGCCGTTCCGGTCGGACGACCGGGCAATCGTCGCGTGCTGCCCAGCAGATGGCCCAGGCACGCCATCATCAGCACCGCGCCCGCCAGCCGGGTGGCCCAGAAATCGTTGTCTCCGCGGGTCAGCCCGGCGACCGCCAGCATCGGCAGGTAGGTGGCCAGGGCGGTCAATGCCTCCCGCGTGGGTCGCCTGCTGCGGCCCGGGTACCAGCCGTACCAGTCCGGCCAGCCCGGACGCCGCCACGCGGCGACCACCAGCCCCGCGCTCACCAGCACCAGGCCGATCATCAGCGGTACCAGCGATCCGCCGCGGCCGCTGCGATAGATGCCCAGCGCCAGCCCGGCGCCCAGCAGCGCCCACAGACCGTAACCGGCATCGGCCGCGACCTGCAGCGCGACGGCCATCGCCGACGGCGCACGGCGCGCGGGCGATCCGCTTCGGGCGGCTTCGGGACGTGCTTGCATCGCGGAATTCTCGGGCGGGGAAGCGGAGCGGGGGTGCCTGCGGCACACCGGGGAAACTCGGGCTTGCGGCCGTCACGGGGCGTGCCCATGCTACACAACGCCCTCCCTCGACGATATGCCATGGACCGTTACGAGCGCATCCTCACCCTGCACCGGCTGCTCAAGTCCGCGCATTATCCGGTGCCGCTGCCGCGCCTGATGGATGAGCTGGAATGCTCGCGCGCGACGCTGTATCGCGACATCGCCTTCCTGCGCGACGCGCTGGGCGCGCCGATCGAGAGCGGCGGCGGGGAGCAGGCCGCGTTCCGCTACGAGGTCGGCGAAGGGGAACGGTTCGAACTGCCCGGCCTGTGGCTCACGTCCGACGAGCTGGCCGCGCTGCTCGCCCTCAACGAGCTGATCGGGCGCAGTGGCCCGGGCGTGCTGGCCGGCGCGCTGGCGCCCTTCAAGGCGCGCATCGAAGGACTGCTGTCCGACCAGGGCAGCGGCAAGGCGCTGCCGATCGACCGTATCCGGGTGATCGCCTGGGGCGAGCGCAAGCTCGACCAGCAGGTGTTCCGCATCACCGCCGGTGCCGTGCTCGAACGCCGCCAGCTGCGCTTCCGCTACCGCGCGCGCACCACCAACTCGGACAGCCGCCGCACCGTCTCGCCGCAGCGGCTCACGCACTACCGCGACAACTGGTACCTGGACGCCTGGGATCACGACCGTGAAGCCCTGCGCAGCTTCGCCGTGGACCGCATCCTGGAGCCGCACGCGCTGGACGAGGCGGCCATCGACGTGGCCGACAGCGACCTCAACGAGATGCTGTCCTCCAGCTACGGCATCTTCGCCGGCAAGCCGAAGGCCTGGGCGACGATCCGCTTTTCCGCCCATGCGGCGCGCTGGGTCGCCGACGAGCACTGGCATTCGCAGCAGAAGGGCGAGTGGCTGCCGGACGGGCGTTACGAGCTGCAGGTGCCGTATTCGAACTCGCGCGAGCTGCTGATGGACGTGCTCAAGTACGGCCCGGATGCGGAGATCGTGGCGCCACTGCCGCTGCGCGAGGAGATGAAGATCATGCTGCAGCTGGCGCTGACCGGCTACGGCCGATAGGCACCGCCTGCCCCGTCACCCCCGCGGCGTGACGGGCCACCGGGACGCACGAGCACGGCAAGCAGCCAGCGGCCGCGGAGAGCGTGCGGCAGCCTCAGCGCGCCAGCGGCTGGAACGGCCAGAGCTGCGGGATCAGCCACATCGACAGCGCGCAGAACAGCAGGATCAACGGGATGCCCACTTTCATGAAGTCGGTGAAGCGGTAGCCGCCGGCGTAATAGACCATGGTGTTGGTCGGATAGCCGACCGGCGTGGCGAACGAGGTGGCTGCGGCAAACGCCACCGCCACCACGAACGGGCGCGGGTCCACGTGCAGTGCCTGCGCCACCGACGCGGCGATGCCGACCATCAGCACCACCGACGGGTTGTGCCCCATCAGCTCGGTGAGTAGGGCGGTGAGCAGGTAGACCATCAGCAGGGCGGCGAGCGGACCGTGGCTGCCGACCACGCCGATGCCCGCATGCACCACCGCGGCGGAAAGGCCGCTCTTCTCGATCGCCACCCCCAGCGGAAGGATCGCGCCAAGCAGGATGATGATCTTCCAGTCCATGCCTTCGTAGACGTCCTTGCGGCCGAAACAACCGGCCAGAGCCATCGCCGTGGCCCCGCAGATCGCGGCGATCGGGATCGGCAGCCAGCGCATGCCGGAGGCGACGATCACCGCGGCCATGATGCCCACCGCATAAAGCGCCTTGCGCGGCGTGCTGCGCGCGTTCTCGCGCTCGCTCAGCACGATCAGTGACTCGTCGTTGCGCAGGTTGGCCATCGCCTCTTCCGGCAACAGCACCAGCAGCACGTCGCCGACGGCCAGCGCCACGTCGCTGAGCTTTTCGCGCAGCACCTGGCCGCGCCGGTGGATCGCCAGCGCCACCGCGTCGTAGCGCCAGCCGATCCCGGTTTCGCCGAAGCGGCGTCCCTCCAGCGCGCTGGCCGGCGCGACCATGATCTCGGCGAGCACGCGCTGGCGATCGTCGTTGTGCGCGTAATGTCCTTCCGGCGCATTGCGCAGGCCCGCCTGGCGGCGGAATTCCTCGATCTTCTCCCAGTCGCCGCGGACCAGCAGCACGTCGCCGCGGGCGATCTTCTGCGAGCGCGGCGACCAGGTGCGGCGGTCGCCGCGCAACAGCTCCAGCGGGTAGACGCCGTAGCGCTCGCCGAGCCCGGCATCGGCGATGCTCTTGCCCAGCAGCGAGGAGCCGTCGGTGACCTCCAGCTCGGTGACGTACTTGCCGATCTCCGCCTGCACCGGCAGGTCGGTGTGGATGTGCCGCGGCAGCAGCCAGCGGCCCACCAGCATCAGGTAGACGATGCCGACCACCGCCAGCAGGGCGCCCAGCTCGGTGAACTCGAACACGCCGAACGGCGGCAGGCCGTGCTTCTGCGCCAGCGTGTCGGCGAGCAGGTTGGACGAGGTGCCGATCAGGGTGCATACGCCGCCCATCTGCGCGGCAAACGCCATCGGCATCAGCACGCGCCCGGGCGAGGTGCCGGTGCGCTGGCACACCTTCAGCGCCAGCGGCAGGAAGGTGGCCACCAGCGCGATGTTCTTGATGAAGGCTCCCAGCGGGGCAATCGCCAGCATCAGCGCCAGGGTGAGCAGCCAGGGCCGGCGGATCTTCACCAGCAGCCGGCTCAGCGGCTCCAGCGCGCCGGAGCGCTCGATGCCCATGCTCAGCGCGAACATCGCCGCCACGGTCACCGTCGCCTCGTTGCTGAAGCCGCTCAGCGCCTCGGTCGGGCTCACCACGCCGAGGATCACCAGCGCCGCCAGCGCCATCAGCGCGACCAGGTCGATGCGCACCTTCTCGCTGGCGAACAGCGCCATCGCGGCGACGATCACCGCCACCGTGGCCCAGGCGTGCCAGCTCACGTGCCGCCTCCGGGGACAGCGGATCGCCGGGCAGCCGCGCGGGGCGGTCGTCGCAGGAGGTAGGACATCGAGACAGTTTTTCCCAGGGAATCGGATCGGCGCCGGATGCAGGGGCGGCCGCCGCGGGTTGAAGCCATCCGCGCGGTCGCCGCCCGGGCGCCTTTCTGGCATCGTACGGAAACCGGGCGTTTGCACAATGTTACGAAGCGCTCTTCCGCAGCGAGCCCATGGCCGAGATCGATCCGCCCGGACAGGACATCCCCGCAGCCATCGTGGCGAGCCGCGCATCCGGCCGGCCCACCGTCGCGCTGGCGCTGGGCGCCGGCGGCGCCAAGGGGCTGGCACACATCGGCGTGATCGAAGAGATCGAGTCGGCCGGCTACGAGATCTCGGCGATCGCCGGCAGCTCGATGGGCGCGCTGATTGGCGGCATCTACGCGATGGGCAAGCTCGATGTCTACCGCGACTGGGTATCCACGCTGGCCAAGCTGGACGTACTCAGGCTGCTGGACTGGACCTTCTCCGGTGGCGGGCTGATCAAGGGCGAGAAGATCATTGGCACGCTGCGCGAGCTGATCGGCGACGTGCACATCGAGGACCTGCCGCTGGCCTATACCGCGGTGGCCACCGACCTGGAGCGCGAACGCGAGGTCTGGCTGACCCGGGGCTCGCTGTTCGAGGCGATCCGCGCCTCGATCGCCATTCCCACCATCTTCCGCCCGCACCGCCTTGGTGGCCGCCTGCTGCTCGACGGCGCGCTGCTCAACCCGGTGCCGGTGACGCCGCTGATCCGCGAGCGGGCGGACTACCTGTTCGCGGTCAGCGTCGATGGCCCGGCCGAAAGCGCCCGGGGCGAGCCCGGGCCGGGACAGGCACCGGACGACGAGGGGCACCGCGGCGGACTCGGGGAGTGGCTGGGCAAGTTGCTGCCGGTCGGCAGTGGCACGCCCCGTCAGGCCGCGCCCGGCGCGCTGGAACTGCTTAACCAGTCGATGGACCTGATGCAGGCCAACCTGTCCCGCCTGCGACTGGCGGCGTATGCGCCGGACCTGCTGATCCAGATGCCCCGCGACGCATCGACCGCCTTCGAGTTCCATCGCGCCAAAGAGCTGATCGAGCTCGGGCGCGCCCGCGCGCGGGAAGCGCTGCAGGGCTGGCGCGGGCACGGAAGCGTGACGCCCGATATCGCCGGCTGACCGGCGCTCAACGCGGTCCGTGGGCGCGCAGCCAGCGCTCCAGGTACGCCTTGAGCACGAGCGCGTGGTTGTGTTCCTCGTCGCGCGCCGCGTAAAGCAGGGTCAGTGTCTGGTGCGCGGCGTGTGCCGCCAGCGGTCGCCAGTATTCGGCCAGGCCGTCGAGTTCGGCCGCATAGCGATGACGAAAGGCTTCCCAGCGCGAAGGATCGTGGCCGAACCAGCGCCGCAGCGCGGGCGAGGGCGCCACTTCGCGTAGCCAACCGTCCAGCGCCGCGGCCTCCTTGCGCACGCCGCGCGGCCACAGCCGATCCACCAGGACCCGCCGGCCATCGGCGGAATCGGACGGCAGATAGATGCGTTTGACCCGGATGCCCATGCGCCACTCCGCGCGCTCGGGAAGGATTCGAGCTTACTCCGCCGGCCGGCCCGCCCGGGCGAAGGCCGCGTGAACGCGACTAGAGCTCCTCGACCGCGGTGACCTTGCCCCGGCGCATCAGCCAGGCCACGCCGCGCAGGTCGGCAATGCCCACCCACAGGCGATCGAGCATGCCGTACTTGGAGGTGCCCGCCGTGCGCGGCCGGTGCCCGACCGGCACGCTGGTGCTCTGGAAGCCGGCACGCTTGACCAGCGCCGGCAGGTAGCGATGCATGTGGTCGAAGTAGGGCAGACGCAGGAACACCTCCCGCTCGAACAGTTTCAGGCCGCAACCGGTATCCGGCGTGGCGTCCCTGAGCATGCGCGAGCGCACCGCATTGGCGACCTTGGAGGAGATGCGCTTGTTGAAGCTGTCGCGACGCGTGGTGCGCCAGCCGGCGAACAGGCGCACCGCGGGCGCGGCGGTATCGCGGGCGGCCAGCAGCCTGGGGATATCGGCCGGGTCGTTCTGGCCGTCGCCGTCCAGCGTGGCGATCCACGGCGCGGTTGCGGCGCGCACGCCGTTCCACACCGCCGTGCTCTGGCCGGAGCGGGTGACGTGATGCAGCACGCGCAGCTCCGGGTGCAGCGCCTTCTGCGCGGCAAGCACCTGGCGGCTGTCGTCGGTGGAGTCGTCGTCGACGTAGATCACTTCGTAATCGACCTGGCCGCGCAGGGCGGCGGCGATCTCGGCGAGCAGGGGCGGAATGTTGTCGCGCTCGTTGAAGACCGGGACGACGACGGAAAGCTGGGGCATGAGGACCCGTCCGTGAAAACGTAAGAGCGTGATTATCGCCGATGCGGGCGACATTGCGCAGCGCAGCAGGTCGCGGCGGCCCGGCGGCGCGGGCGGGGAACCCGCGCTGGCTTCAGCGCAGCTTGCCGAGGATGCCGTCGAGCTCGTCGTGGCTGTGGTAGTGGATCACCAGCTTGCCGCGGCCGCCGCGGCCCTGCGCCAGCTCCACCCGGGTGGCGAAGTGCTCGGCCAGCTCGCGCTCCAGCGCGTCGATGTTCGGGTCGCGTGTGCCCGCGCCCGCCCTGGCCTTGCCCTTGGGCGCGCTCTGCGCCCGGCGCGCGGCATCTTCCAGTTCGCGCACGGTCCAGCCCAGGGTCGAGGCCTGGCGGGCCAGCGGCACGGCCACCGCCTCGTCCAGCGTGAGCAGGCAGCGCGCGTGACCCATCTCCAGCTTGCCCTCGTCGAGCAGTTTCTTGATCGCCCCGGGCAGGTCGGTCAGGCGCAAGAGGTTGGACACCGCGGCGCGCGAGCGGCCCACCGCGTCGGCCGCCTGCTGGTGGGTGAGACTGAAATCCTCGATCAGCCGCTTCAGCGCGTCGGCCTCTTCCAGCGGGGTCAGGTCCTGGCGCTGGATGTTCTCGATCAGCGCCATCGCCGGCACGGCGACGTCGGGCACGTCCTTCACCAGCGCCGGGATCTCGCTCAACTGCGCGCGCTGGGCGGCCCGCCAGCGGCGTTCGCCGGCAATCAGCTCGTAGCTGCCCTTGCCGAGCGCGCGGACCACCACCGGCTGGATCAGGCCCTGCGCCTTGATCGAAGCGGCCAGCTCATCCAGCGCCTCGTCGTTCCAGTGGCGCCGCGGCTGGTACTTGCCGGGCTGGATCTGCTGGATCGGCAGGGTGCGCAGTTCGCCCTCCTGCTCGATCACCGACGGGGAGGCGGCTCCGTCGCCACCCAGCAGGGCATCGAGCCCGCGTCCCAGTCCACGCTTCTTCGCGGCCATGCTTACTCCTGGTGAAGATCGATCGTGGCCGCGTCGTGCGCGGCGTCGCTGCCGTCGTGCATCTCGCCCAGCGCGGCCAGCGCCGCCTGGGCGCCGCGCTCGCGGCGGATGATCTCGCCGGCCAGCCCGATGTAGGCGATCGCGCCGCGCGAGCTGCGGTCGTACAGGTGGATCGGCTGGCCGTGGCTGGGCGCCTCGGCCAGGCGCACGTT
>JAGWVM010000226.1 GCA_018970895.1 Lysobacteraceae bacterium
ATCGGTGGCGCCCAGCACCTGGACCGAGTCGGTCCCGGTAACCCGCTGGCCCACTGCCGTTCCGGTGGTGACCGCCGGATCGGTCTGGGACCCGGTGTAGCCATGCACCGCATTGGCGAAGTTGGCGTACCACTGGGTGTCCTGGTGCAGCAGTACGTTGGCCACCGGTGCACCGTTGTCGCAGCCGGTGAGCCCCGCCGCACGCAGGTCCTGCATCAGCATCTCGAATGCCACGCGGGAGTTCTCCTGGACATCGGCCAGGGCGGTGTTCGTGGTGTAGGAATTCTGTCCGGCCAGGAACACGCTGAGCGCACCGCCGATGACGATGAGGCCGAGCAGCATCGCGATCATCAGCTCGACCAGGGTGAAGCCGGCAACTTGCCGGAGCGTCCGGTGCGTCTTCATAGCTGAGCCTGCGTGGTCACGGTCTGGTTGTTGGCTCCGCCCGTTCCCGCGCGGCTGTCGTCGAACACCACCTGCACCTGGCAGATGCCCAGCGTCGTGCAGTTGATGATGCCCTGCGTATTGGCGGTCTGGCCGAAATAGGTGCCGAGCTGGCCGCACCAGGTGGCCAGCTGCGTGGCGGCCAGTGTCCCCTGTCCGGTGGGACAGGCATTGGCCTTGACGGTGGTGTTGTACTGGCCAGCCTTGGCGTTGGTGCTGTCGGCACGCATCGCATCCAGGATCGAATAGCTGGACACCACCGCCATGCTGCGCGACATGGCGCTGTTGTTGGTCGACAGCGACGTGGCCAGCAGGGCGGCTACGCCGAGCAGGCCGATCGACAGCACCAGCAGGGCCACCAGCACCTCGATCAGGCCAACGCCCGCCTGCCGACGGGGCACCGCTCGATGGCAGCGGGACAGGATCATGGGCAGGCTCCGCTGGAAGGATCGGCCACCGTGACGATCGAACCGGCGGCGATCTGCACGAGGCGATGATTGTTGGTGGACACGGCGGAGGTGCAGATGTCCGCGATCGTGCCGCTGTAGTTGGCCGTGCTGCCGATCGCGTGGGCGATGCCGCTGCTGTCGAACTGCAGCGCGGTCAGCCCGCCCTTGAGCTGCAGCGGTGACTTGATCCCCGGCAGGCCCGAGCGGATCACGCCCACGCCGGTGGACGAGACGATGGCACCGGCCGTCTGCGTGGCGCAGTTGGTGGCCAGCGTGCCGGTGCCGTTGGTGGATTGGGGGCTGCCGCAGAGCTGGATGGTCGCGTTTCGCTTGATCGCTTCGATGCGCGCCGTATTGACCGCGCTGTACACGTCGTCGGCCGCCGAGCGCAGCTGGCTGGAGGCAATGATCGAGCGGAAGCTGGGCACCGCGATGACGACCAGGATCGCCGCGACGAACACCGTGACCATGAGCTCGACCAGGGTGAAACCGCGGGACCCACGGCAACCGGTGCCACGGTGAACAACGACCTGCGAGGACGCGAACGCGTCCCTTCGGTAGGGAACGATGGATGAGCGCATGGGTACCCCTGAGTATCCGCCACAGCGAGGTTACGTAAGGTCGCGGCTTGGACGGCAAGGCCGTCCGACGAGCGGCATCAAACCGCCGACGAGCGGTCCGCGGCTCCGGTCCCGGCGTGACCGCCGTCAAGGATTCCGTCCCCGGCTTCCGCCGGGGGGGCTTCTTCGACTCGGTTGCGTCCCCTGGCCTTGGCACGATAGAGCGCCTGGTCGGCACGGCGGATCAGGCTGGCCAGATCGGCTTCGTGCGGCGCCCGCGTGGCCACGCCGAGGCTGATCGCCACCTGGCGACCGGGCAGGATGTCGGCCAGGTCCAGCGCCTGTACCCGGGACCGCAGCCGCTCGGCGACATCATGCGCCACTGCCCGATCTGCACGCGGCAGCAGGACCACGAATTCCTCGCCACCGATGCGTCCGATGCGGTCGTCCTCGCGCAGGGCGTCGCGGCAGGCGCCGACGATGCGGGTGAGTACCTGGTCGCCCGCTTCGTGCCCGCAGGCATCGTTGATCTGCTTGAAGTGGTCCACATCCAGCACGACCACCGACATCGACTCGCCGTGCTCGACCGCCTGGTCGAGCATCGGCTGGCCGAGACTCTCGATGCGGCGCCGGTTGGCAATGCCGGTCAACGGATCGGTCATCGCCATCCGGTGCAGGCGCCGGGTCGCCCGGACCTGGCGTCGCGCTTGCCACAGGAGCAGCGCAATCAGCAGCCCGCCGAGCACGATGGCCGCCCATTGCCAACGCCGCACCCGCTCGAGGGAGGCGAGCTGCGCGGCCTGCAGCTTTCGTTCGGCGGCCAGCTGGCGGTTTTCCTGCTCGCGCTGCGCGGTGTCGAACTGGTAACTCATCAAGGTGGTGGTGAAGGTGCGCGCCTTCCGCTCCAGCGTCTGGTTGACCCGCACCAGTGCCTTGAGGTCGGCCAGCGCCTGTGCCGTCTCACCCAGCGCCTCGTGGCTGCGCGAGCGCTGCTGCAGCAGGTCGGCGTAGTAGCGCAGGTTGCCGCTCTTGCGCAGCAGCGCCTCGGAACGGTCGAAGTCGCCAATCGCCTGGGCATATTCCCCCAGGCCCGCATGCGCGATGCCCTCCTGCAACGCGATCATGTCCCCGTTGGACTGGTCGCCGCTGATCTTCAGCTGTGCCTCGGCCCTGGCCAGATTGACCTGGGCGTCGCGGTAGTCGCCGCCCATGTTGTCGACCTGAGCCAGACCCAACAGGGCCGACGCACGACTGACCGCACTGTCCAGCGAATCGGACATGCTCAGAGCCTCGGCAAAGTGCTTGCGGGCATCCGCCAGCTTGGGGTCATCCGCCTCGATGTCGAGAAACCCCAGCTGCATATGCGCGGATAGCTGCTGTCCGAGATCGTGGCGCTGGATCCCGAACTGCATCAGGCGGTCAAGATAGCGGCGCGCTTCCGGACGCTCGCCCAGGCGCCGGTACGCCGTCGCGATGTTGTACAGGTTCTGCTCGCTCTCCACCGCCTCACCGGCGCCGTCGTAGAACTTCTGCGCGTCGAGAAAATCGACCAGTGCCAGCGCGTGCTCGCCCAGCAATGACTGCACCCCTCCACGCCACGTGAGCCCGTCCGCGACCAGTCGTTCGTTCTCCTCCTTCCTTGCGATCGCGATGCCGGCGTTGTAGTCCGGCAAGGCGTCACGGGGAGTAGTCAGCGCCGCCTGGCTGGAGCCACGGCAGTAGTGGAAATTGACTTCGGCATCGGCATAGCCGGCGTGGCGGGCGTCTTCGATACCCCGCTCGGCATAGGCCTT
>JAGWVM010000227.1 GCA_018970895.1 Lysobacteraceae bacterium
TTAAAGATGCACCGCATGTGCTTCCCCGTGTTGTCCAGCCTGTACGCGGTTATTCCAAATTCGCCAAGCACTTCAGCGATGGCCTTTTCGTAGGCCCTAACGCCTTTGTTCATATGGATTTACCGCTCTTGATCTTTGCGATGGCTATTGAAATCCAGCCCAGGTTGACCGCGTCGCCAAACACTTCCTGGGCGATGTCGGCGCAAGTCCAGTGCTCGTCCTTACGGCTCAGAACCAGGGCGCGCAGATGTTCTTTATGCTGCTCGGTGATGGTCACGTTGCGGCGTACGACGGTCTTGGTCATCTGCCGGGTCATCTTGCTCAGCGCTTCGTGGAGCGCTTTCACTGCAAGCTCCCGGGCCCGCCGATTGAATCCTTCGTCTTGACCCGTCAGCACCATGCGATTGACGTGCGCGATGGCATCACGGATCAAAGCGCGTGCTTCGGGTATGTCGCTGGACTGCGGCGCCGCGGTGAAGTTGGTGAAGTCGGTGATCTTAAGCGGCTCGCTACGCGGGCGGGCAAGCCGTTCGGCGGCGAGTTCGGGATTCGGCTGCATCGGCATTACGGCAGGACTACGTCGTATAGTTCCTGTAGGGCGTCGGCTTCTTGCCGGTCACCCTTGTCCATACGGTAGCGCTTGACGGTGTTGTTCAAGACCTTCGTGTCGAAGCCCTCGGCCTTGGCTTCGGCGACCACTTCCTTGCGGTCGTTGCGGACGTTCTGGGCGTCGTCATCCAGGCGCGATAGCCTTTCGACAAAGTCCTTCAAGCGTTCTTTTGCAAATGCCATGTCAGTTGTCCTTCCCATTATTCTGACGTTGACGTACAAACACTACCACAAGAGTTCCACGATCTAAAGCGCCGATCAGTAGAAATGCCCTGCGGCATCATGGAACATTTAACGAAGGTTAATTTTTACCGAACGCATCCGGTGCAGAGCCCTCGTAGAGCGGGATAGCAGTGGCCCGCTGATACTTTGTCAGCATACGCGTCTGCGCGCGGAACTTGATCCAGGCGCCGACGAGCCAGAACACTTCGGACGCGGCGAAAGGCCACGCGTGCGCCAGCATAGCGTAAACGCCTGCCAGGAAGCAGCCGATGGCGAACGCCGCAGTCCACCACCGGGACTTCGTCTCCATTGCGTAGGAGACCAACAGGATCACCTGCGTCAGATACCCGAACGTCTCCAACAACCAGTTCATGGCTTCAACCCCGCATTCCGAATCGCTTCCCGGTCGGCCTCGGTGAACCCCTTCAGGCTCTCGCCGCTGCGGCCATCTGTGCCCTTGGGGCCGTCTACCCAGCCCGGCTTTTGCTTGGTGGTCAGTTCGCCGGTTGGCTTGCGGGTGTAATCGCGGGCCATGGCCGCGCTGATACCGCGCGAGAGCTTGTCGTGGCTGCTGAGCACGGAGCCGCCTTCCGGTGTTTCGGCCAGCGCGTCACCGCGGATGATGCGACCTTTGCGTGCGGCCAGCATCTGCGCTTTGACATCCGGCGGCAGCGCATCGAATGCCTTACCGATGTTCTGCGATCCGGGGCCACCCGCAATGGTCACGCCGTACTCGCGCTGAATGCGTTGCGTGGTGCCGGCCCGAATCTGGTCCTTGTGGGTCTTCTCCTCCAGCGGAGCTTTCAGGACCTGCTCGGACGCCGAATCTTTGCCGCGCTCGAACGATGGGACGCCGAAGGCAAGAGCGGCGAGGAAGTTACGAATCCAGCGGACGAGTTTCATGCTGTACCTTTCGGGCAATGCTGCGGGCAATAGTGGGTGTATGTGACAGTGGCTGTGCAGTCCCCATCGCTTCCACGCCGGTGCGTGTGGGCCATGGCGTGCCATCCTTGCTCGACTGCAAACTCACACGCCTGATGCTCCGACCGGGCCTGCACGGTTATCTCGGCGGTGCAGCCCTTCTCGTCGCAGCCCATGGTGTACGGTAGCAAGAATGCCATTTAATTCACCTGTGGTATCCAGATAACGGTGATCGGATTGGTAGCGGCAAACGGCAGCCAACGACGATTGAAGAAGAACGGCTGCCACTGCATGTCACACTTCCTTCGGCGGGTACTCGATGCCCTGGGCGCGCAGGTACTCGATGGCCAACTGAAGCTCGGCCAGGGAACGCCATGCTGCTTTCGTCGCGTGCAGCACTTTGTCGATGTCGATGCGGCGGCTTTCCATCGTGTGCCGAATGATCGTGTCACGTTGGTCCATCGACTTGCCGCGGGCCCAGTGCATTGGTTCGCCGGGGTTGTGCTGGTCGTTGCCGATGCGCGACAGACGAGCCACGTCCATGCACGCGTCGGGGAAGTAGTCGAGCAGCCCCGTGGCGACGGGCATACCTTTGCGCGTCTTCGCATCATGCGTGACCTGAAGACGCCAATGCGCCAACTGCTCGGGTGTCAGTTTGTCCGCCTCGTCTTTGGTCAGGGGGATGTTGTTCGCGATCTTGTGCTCGATGTTGAGTCCATCTGTCAGCGCGGAGGCCATGCGAACAGACTGGACGCCTTGCGGGACCGACCCCGGCAGGACGCGCGTTGAGGCCGCAAGATCATGAAGATGCTTGGCGATGACAGCCGGGTCCGCCTTCTTGGGCTGCTCGATTGTCGCCGGGCGCGGCGTGGCTTCCGGTTCGAGAACGCCTTTGAACGCTTTCTCCACGCCCACGCGCCGATACGTCGCCCCTTTTGGGCCTTTACGCTGCTTCGTCGTCATCGGTCGTCTCCTCAAAAGAGCCCGGCGGTCAGGGCGCGGCCCCGTTCGGTCAGGCGGTAGTGGTTGTTGCCGTGGTAGGCGGCCAACTGCTCTCCGACCAGGAGCCCGAGCCCCAGGACGAATTCGGTGCCGGTGGCGTCGAGCCCAGAGCCCACGAATAGCTCGCAGCCAGCGGGCAGGGCGGCCAAGGCGCGGAGCGCCCGCAGGCGGGCCCGCTCCAGAATATCAGCCCCCTCGGGCTCGCCCAGAGGCTGTGGTGAGGGGGCTACCGGAGCCAGGGGCTTGATTGCGGGCACCTGGGCTACGGGCTGCGGCGTGACTGGCGCATCCCCACGGGCCGCTATCTCCCAGTCTTCCAGGTCCGGAGGCGCCTGTGGGCCTGCCTGGGGCTGTGGCTGGGAGCCGCCCTGTTGCTTTTTTGCCGCTGCCTGCCGGGCCCGCCGGACGGCCAGATTGTGCGCGGCCCGGCTATCGGGCTCCGTCTGCACGTCCTTGCCGCCGGGGCTGACCAGCCGGATACCGGTGGTCGGC
>JAGWVM010000077.1 GCA_018970895.1 Lysobacteraceae bacterium
GGTGGCCTTGAGATCGAAGGTCAGGGAGGTCATCCGGCGCATTGTAGCCGGGCCGGCACGCCGCCCGACCGGTGCGACGCCCGGGGCCGGCTATACTTGCCGGCTCTCCCACGGCAAGCACGGGCCACACATGCGCGAGGAACACGTCCGGGAACTGGTCGAGCTGCTCGAACTGGAGCGGCTGGAAGACAACCTTTTCCGCGGCCAGAGCCGGGACATCGGTACCCGCTTCGTGTTCGGCGGCCAGGTGCTGGGCCAGGCGCTGTCCGCCGCCCAGCGCACGGTGGATCCGCGCCGCGAGGCCCACTCGCTGCACGCCTACTTCCTGCGCGCCGGCGACATCGAGGCCCCGATCGTCTACAGCGTGGAGCGCACCCGCGACGGCGGCACGTTCTCCTCGCGCCGGGTGGTGGCGATCCAGCACGGCCAGCCGATCCTGAACGGCTCGATCTCGTTCCAGGAGCCGGAAAAGGGCTTCGAGCACCAGACCTCGATGCCGGAGGTGCCGTCGCCCGAGGACGTGGAGCCGATGCGTCACCTGTCGCCGGGAGAGCTGGCCAAGCTGCCGGTGAAGCTGCAGCGCTGGCTGGGCATCGACGGACCGTTCGAGTTCCGCCAGGTGTGGCCGCGCGACGACCTGCACCCGGTCAAGCGGCCGCCGATCCAGCACATCTGGTTCCGCCTCACCGCGCCGATCAGCGACGCGGCGATCCTGCACCGTGCCCTGCTCGCCTACGCCTCGGATTTCCACCTGATCGGCACGGCCACGCTGCCGCACGGCATTTCCTACATGACCCACAACGTGCAGATGGCCAGCCTGGACCACGCGCTGTGGTTCCACCGCCCGTTCCGGGTGGACGAGTGGCTGCTCTACTCGTTCGACAGCCCCACGGCGCAGGGCGCCCGCGGGCTGGCCCGCGGCCAGATCTTCAGCCGCGACGGCCGGCTGATCGCCTCCACCGCGCAGGAAGGCCTGATCCGCCTTCGCGAAGGCTGAGCGGAGCAGCGCGATGCGACAGCTCTATACCTCGCCCCACCACGCCAACATCGATCGGCTCGTCGCCCTGCTGCGCGAACGGGGGGTCGAGTGCACGGTGCAGAACATCTCGCGCTGGAACAAGCGCGCGTACCAGCGCTTCAGCTACCAGCAGCAGCGCGAAAGCCGCGAGCAGTGGCCGCAGGTGTGGGTGACCCACGCCGACGACTACACCCGTGCCCGCGAACTGCTGAAGGAAATCGGCCTGGAGCCGGTGATCCGCCACGGCGACGCGCTGGCCGAGGCGCGCGCGCCGTCGCCGGTGGCCAAGCGGCGCGGGATGGTGACGCGGGTGCGCAGGATCGTGCTGCTGGCGGTGGCCGGCGCGTTCCTGCTGCTGATGCTGCGCTACATGGGCCTGGTCTGAGTCCGCCGCCGGCCAGGGGCCGCGCGGCAGTTGATCGCACAACCGCCGCACGGCATAGAATCCGGCCATGCGCTCCGAACGCGTCCGACTTTTCCAGACCCTGCCCCACGCCTGCGGCTACTTCGCCGAGCGTACGGCGCAGAACATGGTGATCGATCCGGCGGCGCCGCAGCTGGACCAGCTGTACGGGCCGGCACTGGAACGCGGCTTCCGCCGGGCCGGGGGGCACCTGTACTACCCCAGCTGCCCGCAGTGCCAGGCCTGCACGCCGTGCCGTATCGACGTGGCGGGCTTCGCCCCGGACCGCACCCAGCGCCGCTGCCTGCGCCGCAATGACGACCTGCGGGTGGTCGAATGCGTGCCCGGCTACAACCCCGAGCGCCACGCGCTGTACGAACGCTACCTGCGCACCCGCCACGCCGGTGGCGGCATGGACGAGGCCGAGGCCAGCGACTTCCGCCGCTTCCTCACCGCACCGTGGAGTCCGACGCTGTTCCTGGAGTTCCGCCAGGACACCCGGCTGCTCGGCGTGGCGGTCACCGACGTGTGCCTGACCGGCATGTCGGCCGTCTACACGTTTTTCGATCCGGACGAGACCGCCCGCAGCCTGGGCACCTTCGCGATCCTGCAGCAGGTGGATCTGGCGCGCCGGCGCGGCATCCCCTGGCTGTATCTGGGCTTCTGGATCGAAGGCCATCCGAAGATGGACTACAAGAAGCGCTTCCGCCCGCTGCAGATCCGCGGGCCGGACGGCTGGGCGCCGATGGACGATGGCCCGCCGCCCGGGTCCCGCGCCGATCGCACCTAGCCGCGCGCGGCGGTCTGCGGATAGGGGAACAGCTTCACCAGCGGCACCGAGACGCCGTCGTCGCCCATCACGCGACAGTGCGTGCGGTCGAGCTGGCGCGGATCTTCCAGCCCGCAGCTGTGCGCGATGATGCCCACCTCGTGCATCACGTTGCGCGCGTAGCTGGCCACCTTCTCGCGCTTGTCGGTGACCACCAGGCCTCGCTGCAGCTTCGGGTTCTGCGTGGTGATGCCGGTCGGGCAGGTGTTGCGGTTGCACTGCAGCGACTGGATGCAGCCCAGCGACAGCATGAAGCCGCGCGCCGAATTGACGAAGTCCGCGCCCATCGCCAGCGCCCAGGCCACGTCGTAGGCGGTGATGCACTTGCCCGAGCAGATCACCTTGATGCGCTGGCGCAGGCCGCGCGCGATCAGCGTGTTGACCAGTTCCGGCAGCGCCTCGCGCAGCGGCAGGCCGACGCCTTCCATCAGGGTCTGCGGTGCGGCGCCGGTGCCACCCTCGGCGCCGTCGACGATGATGAAGTCCGGTGCGCTCTCGATGCCGCGCCGGTCGATCTCGTCGCACAGCTGCTCGATCCATGCCATGCCGCCGAACACCGCCTTGAAGCCGGTCGGCTTGCCGGTGAGCTCGCGGATGTGGGCGGTGGCATCCATCAGCTCGGCGACGTTGCCGATATCCAGATGACGGTTCGGGCTCTGCGAATCGGTGCCGACCGGGATGCCGCGGATCGCCGCGATCTCCGGCGTCACCTTGGCCGCCGGCAACAGGCCGCCCATGCCGGGCTTGGCGCCCTGGCCGAGCTTGATCGAGACCATCTTCACCTGCTTGTGGGCGCACACCGCCTTGAGCTTGTCGTCGTCCAGCCTGCCGTCCGGCGTGCGCACGCCGTACTTGGCCGTGCCGATCTCGAAGACGATGTCGCAGCCGCCCTCCAGGTGGTACGGCGCCAGGCCGCCCTCGCCGGTATCCATCCAGATGCCGGCCTGCGCCGCGCCCATCGACAGCGCGCGCACCGCCGGCGCGGACAGCGCGCCGAAGCTCATCGCCGAGATGTTGAAGAACGCCGCGTGGTCGTACGGCTCGCGGGCGTACGGGCCGATCCGCAGCGGCTTCGGCTCGACGTGGTGGTCGCCCAGCGCCGGAAACGGCGCGTTGACGAAGAACGGCTCGCCCTCGGCGTGCAGGTCGCGGGTGGAGCCGAACGCGTTGGTGTTCTCCGCGTTCTTCGACGCCCGGTACACCCACACCCGTTCGGCGCGGTTGAACGGCAGTTCCTCGCGGTCGCTGGAATACAGGTACTGGCGAAAGAATTCGCCCAGCCGCAGGAAGCCGTAGCGGAAATGCCCGATCACCGGGAAATTGCGCAGCACCGAATTGGAGGTCTGGTTGCGGTCGACGAACCAGGTCACCAGCACCACCAGTACCACCGCTGCCAGCAACAACAGGGCCAGCGCGGCGAACACCTCCACCACCACGACCAGCCAGTGCGCGAATCCAGACGTATCCATCCCTGCCTCCGTTGTCTTGCGTGAGAATGCGTGTCGGGCGCGATCAGTCCTGCGGCAGCTCCACCTTCAGTGCCGCGGCAGCGCGGATCGCCTTGGCCCTGGCGGCCTCGATGCTCTCGTCGCGGGCCAGCGTCACCGCCATGCGTCGGCGCCCCTTCACCGCCGGCTTGCCGAACAGGCGCAGCTGCGTGTCCGGCTCGGCCAGCGCCTCGGCCACGCCGAAATACTGCGGCGCCACGCCCTCGCCCTCCACCAGTTTCGCGCAGGAAGCGGACGGACCGAGCTGGCGGATCAGCGGTACCGGCAGGCCGAGGATGGCCCGCGCATGCAGGGCGAACTCGGACAGGTCCTGCGAAATCAGCGTGACCAGGCCGGTGTCGTGGGGCCGCGGGCTGACCTCGGAGAAGATCACCGCGTCGCCCTTGACGAAGAACTCCACCCCGAACACGCCCCAGCCGCCCAGCGCGGCGGTGATCGCCCCGGCCTGGCGCTGCGCGTCGGCCAGCGCCGCGTCGCTCATCGGCTGCGGCTGCCAGGACTCGCGATAGTCGCCGTCCTCCTGGCGGTGGCCGATCGGCGCGCAGAAGCGGGTGCCGTCGCGATGGCGCACGGTCAGCAGGGTGATCTCGTAGTCGAAGTCGACGAAGCCCTCGACGATCACGCGGCCCTTGCCGGCGCGACCGCCGGACTGGGCATAGTCCCAGGCGGCCTGCAGCTGCGAGGCGTCGCGCACCGTGCTCTGGCCCTTGCCGGACGAGCTCATCACCGGCTTGATCACGAACGGCAGGCCCACCGCAACGACGGCATCGCGATACTGCTCCTCGTCGTCGCAGAAGCGGTAGGGCGAGGTCGGCAGCCCCAGCTCCTCGGCGGCAAGTCGGCGGATGCCTTCACGGTCCATGGTCAGCCACGCCGCGCGCGCGGTGGGAATCACCTTCAGGCCGGACTTTTCCAGTTCGATCAGGGTGGGCGTGTGGATCGCCTCGATCTCCGGCACCACCACGTCCGGTTGCTCCGCCTCGATCAGCGCGCGCAGGGCGGCGCCGTCGAGCATGTCGATCACGTGGCTGCGATGCGCCACCTGCATCGCCGGTGCGGCGGCGTAGCGGTCCACCGCGATCACTTCCACCGCGAAGCGCTGCAGCTCGATCGCCACCTCCTTGCCCAGCTCGCCCGAGCCGAGCAGCAGTACGCGCAGCGCGCGATCGGACAGTGGCGTACCAAACGGCTTCATCGATGGATCTCCAGGCAGGGTCGATCCCCGATTCTAATGCCCGCTGCGGCGCGCATTGACGGCACCGGCGCAACGCGCGGCTCCGGATTCTCCCGCCTGCGCCCGCCATGCGCGTGATCGCATCGCTGCTTATGTGTGCCGGTCTGGCTGGCGCGCCGCTCCGCTTTTCCGCCGACAGCGCGCTGTCCTCGATCGGCAACACGGTCACCGCCGAGCGGCTGGCGCCGGGGACGTTCCGGGGCACCACCCGCGTCGACTGCATCGCTATTTCACCGGACACGGGCTGGACATAGGCTGTGCCTCGGCGCTCGAGGTGCTGAAGAACCGCCGCGGCGACTGCACCGAGTTCGCCATCCTGCTGGCCGCGCTGGCGCAGGCCGAAGGCATCCGGACCCGGCGGGTGACCGGCATGGTCTGCGCCGACCGCCATGCCGGCGCGCTGCGGGTGTACGTGCCGCGCGCCTGGGGGCAGTCCCGGGTGGACGGTCGCCGAAAGAACGACGACGCGGCGCGGCGCCAGTTCGATTCCACCCAGATCGCACTGACGGTCGGCAACGGCGACCCACCGCGCTACATCGGCGCCACCCGGTGGTTGGGGCAGATGACGATCGACGGCGTGCGCCCGACCGATGAGTTCACGCCGCCGGATTCTCCGCCGAGCGGCCGCCGGCACTTGCGCTAGATATCTTTTTGATATCACACTTCCTAAAACCCAAGGGAGACACGTGCGATGAACGAGCGTCAGGGATTTTCCATCGGGGGCATCCCGTTCGTAGTGGTGTGCCTCGTGCTGGCCGGCATCGGCGCCAGCCAGCTGGTCGGTCTGAAGGATGGCGGCGTGCCGGGGATGCCGCTGTTCGCGGGTGCCGGGCTGCTGGTGCTGGACGGCTTCCTGTTGAAGGGCTTTTTCCAGGTGGCGCCGAACGAGGGCCAGGTGCTGCAGCTGTTCGGCAAGTACGCCGGCACGGTGCGCGACGAGGGCCTGCGCTGGACCAACCCGTTCTGCAGCCGTCGCCGCGTCTCGCTGCGGGCGCGCAATTTCGAGAGCGGCAAGCTGAAGGTCAACGACAACGACGGCAACCCGATCGAGATCGCCGCGGTGGTGGTGTGGCAGGTGCTGGACACCGCCGAGGCGGTGTTCTGCGTGGACGACTACGAGAACTTCGTGCACATCCAGAGCGAGTCGGCGCTGCGCCAGATGGCGCAGAACTACCCGTACGACGCGCACGACGACAACAAGCCCTCGCTGCGCAGCCACGGCGAGGTGATCAACAACCACCTGCGCGACGAGATCCAGGCGCGGCTGGAGAAGGCCGGCGTGCAGGTGATCGAGGCGCGCATCAGCCATCTCGCCTATGCCCAGGAAATCGCCCATGCGATGCTGCAGCGCCAGCAGGCCAACGCCATCGTCGCAGCGCGCGAGCGCATCGTCGAGGGCGCCGTCGGCATGGTGGCCATGGCGCTGGACAAGCTGCGCGAGCAGGGCGTGGTGGAGCTGGACGAGGAGCGCAAGGCCGCCATGGTCAGCAATCTGCTGGTGGTGCTGTGCGGCGACCGTGCGACCCAGCCGGTGGTGAACGCCGGCACCCTCTACGGTTGAGCGGAGAGTCGGCCATGTATGCCATTGTCACGTTCATCGTCCTGTTCGTTGCGGCGGCCGCCTCGCGCCGCCAGCGCAGCCGCTGAAGGCGCATGGCAGCGGAGAAAAAAGCCTACCCTCTGCGGATCAGCGCGACCGTGCTCGAAGCGGTGCAGCGCTGGTCCGAGGACGAGCTGCGCAGCGTCAACGCGCAGATCGAGTACGTGTTGCGCGATGCGCTGCGCAAGGCCGGCCGACTCAAGCCGTCCGGGCCCGATCCGGTGGAAGACGACGCATAGGAGATCCGCGATGTCGATACGCATGAATGCCCGAACCGCCTGGCTGCTGACCACCCTGCTCGGCGTGGCCCTGCCCGGACACGCGGCCCGCGCCGCCACCGAGACCTGCGTCGGACGCTCGGGCGAGCTGCTGCAGGCCCTGCGCGGCGGTCGCTACGAGGACGCCACCCGCCACTTCGACGCACGCATGGCCGCGGCCCTTCCGGCGAGGACGATCGGTCAGCTGTGGAGCACGATGCTGCCGGCGAAGGTCGGCGCGTTCACGTCGAGCGATGCGCCCTCGACGGCCCGCGCCGGCGACCTGCAGGTGGTGCAGACCCCGCTGCATTTCGCCCGCGGAGGGCTGCTGATGCGCGTCGCCTGCCAGGCGGACGGCACCATCGGCGGCCTCTATTTCCTGCCGCTCCCTGGCGTCCCCGGCGCGGCACCCACGGCCGCGCTGCCGGACGGCATCCATGCCCGGCCGCTGGACGTGCCCTCCCCGGACGGCGCGCTGCCGGGCATGCTCACCCTGCCCCGCGGCACGGGGCCGTTCCCGGCCGCGGTGCTGCTCGCCGGCTCCGGCCCGAACGACATGGACGAGACCATCGGCCCGAACAAGCCGCTGCGCGACATCGCGCTGGGCCTGGCCGAGGCCGGTATCGCCACGCTCCGCTACGACAAGCGCACCCATGCCTACGGATCGCAACTGGCCGGCCAGCCGATCACCATCGACCAGGAGGTGACCGACGATGCGCTGGCCGCTCTGCGCCAGCTGCGCGCGCTGCCGCATGTCGATCCCTCGCGCACCTTCGTGGTCGGCCACAGTCTGGGGGCGCTCATGGCGCCGCGTATCGCGCAGAGGGACGGCCATCTCGCCGGCGCGGTGCTGCTGGCCGCTCCCGAGCGCATGAACCTGGAACGGGTGATCCACCAGCTGCGCTACATCGAAGGCCTCGGCGGCGACTACGCGGCGGTCGGCAAGCAGATCCCCGCGGTGGAATCCGCGCGCGAGGCGATGGCCAGGGCTGATCCGGACCATCCTCCGCAGGGCCTGTTCTTCCATGCTCCGGCCGCCTACTGGCTCAGCCTGCGCGATTACGATGCGATCGACACGGCCCGCGCCCTCCACCTGCCACTGCTGGTGCTGCAGGGGCTGGCGGACTATCAGGTCGGGCCGGATTTCGCGCGCTGGCAGCAGGCGTTCCGTGGCAGCCATCGCGTGAGCCTGCACGGCTACCCGGGGCTGAGCCATCTGTTCATGCCGGCCGGCACGCCACCGACGCCGGCCGACTACGGCAGGGCCGGACACGTCGACCCTGCGGTCATACGCGACATCGCGGCCTGGATGCTCCGCCAGCACCCGGTGAGCTGACGCGCGCGGCAGCGGCCCGGCCTCAGCGCGCGACCAGGCCCGCGGCGTGAAGATCCGGAAGCGTCAGCACGTTCGTCGATCCCGCCGCCCCCTGCACCAGCAGACGGTCGCCGGCACGCGCGATCGAATCCACGTTGCCCAGACCATCGTCGGCACCCAGCCGCTGCAACGGCGAACCCGTGCGGGCGTCGTAGACCACCAGCTCGTGCGACGAGCGATCCGCCACCAGCAGCCAGTCGTGCCGGGCGTCGTGCCAACGGACCAGGCGGTTCACCAGCACATCGCCGCGCGATGGCACCTCGGCCGGGGCGATCGACACCTGCCAGAGCCCGGCGAGCACCGTCAGCACGGCCCACGCGGGCATCAGGGTGACGCGCCACGCGCGCGCGGGCGGGGTCGGGTGGGCACATGCGGACATGGCGCAAGGCTGCGCCGTCCCGGTGACAGTGCGATGACGGTCAGGAACGCTCCGACCGGCCCAGCGCGCGGCCCAGCGCGATCCAGCCGACGACGAAACCGACGCCACCCAGCGGGGTGATCGCACCGAACCAGCGCGGCGCACCCAGCGCCATGGCATAGAGACTGCCGCTGAACAGCACGATGCCGACCGCAAAAGCCACTTCGGCCACCCGACCGGCCCGCCCGCGCCCGGCGTGGACGGCCAGTGCCAGCGCCAGGGCGTGCCACAGCTGATATTCCACCGCGGTGTGCCACCACTCCATCGCCGCGGCATCGAGCCGGCCGCGCAGGGCGTGCGCCCCGAATGCGCCCAGCAAGACGCCGCCGGCGCCGGCCAGCGCTACCCACCACGCGGTGCGGCGAGTGGCGGGATGTCGCAGGTTCCCGCGTTTTCCGGCGTCGTGCAGGTCAGTGCTCATGGGCTGGCGTATGCTTGAGGGATGATCCTCGATTCTCGCATGAAGGCATTTCCCCTCTTGCGCTGGTTGCTCGTGTCGGTGCTCGTGGCCGCGGCCACGCTGCTCGCCGGCTGCCAGCGTTCCGAACCGCTGCCCTTCCAGCTCACCCGGATCACCGGGCACATGCCGGACCTGGACTTCCACCTCGTCAACGACGAAGGCAAGGCGGTCACCGCCGCGGACTACCGCGGCAAGGTGACCCTGCTGTATTTCGGCTACACCCACTGCCCGGACGTGTGTCCGCTGACGCTGGCCCATCTGCACGTGGTGATGCAGCGGCTCGGACCGCTGGCCGAAGGCGTGCGGATTCTGTTCGTCTCGGTCGACCCGGCCCGCGACACGCCGGCGATCTTGCACGCCTACGTCAACGCGTTCGACAAGCGCGCGGTGGGCCTCACCGGCTCGCCCGGCGACATCGAGGCCCTGGTCAAGCGCTATCGCGCCTCGTTCAGTCGTGAACCGGACAAGGGCGACGGCAACTACGAGGTCAGCCACAGCTCGGCGATCTACATCTTCGATGCCAAGGGCCACGCCCGCGTGCTGGCCACGCCGGCCGATTCGCAGGACGCCCTGGTCCACGACCTGCACCTGCTGCTCGATCCCGGAGTGAATCCATGAAAGCCCGCCCGTTCGCCACCCTGGTCGCCGGGCTGCTGCTCGCCGGCGCCGCCCACGCCGACCAGGCATCGGCCATCCACGCCGAGGGCGCCTGGATCCGCGTGTTGCCCGCCGGCCTGCCCGCCGGGGGCTACGTCACCCTGCGCAACGGGAGCGACGATGCCGCCACGCTGACCGGCGCGAGCAGCGCGCAGTACGGCCACGTGATGCTTCACGAAAGCAGCACCGAGGGCGGCATGGGCCGGATGAAGGCGATCGACCGGCTGGTGATTCCCGCCCACGGCCAGGTCGCGCTCGCGCCCGGCGGCTATCACCTGATGCTGATGAAGGGGGCCGACGACGTACACGTGGGGTCGTCGGTACCGGTGATCCTGCAGTTCGCCGACGGCTCGAAAACCACGGTGGATTTCCTGGCACGACCGGCCAACGCGGTCGACGCCGGCACTGCGGCCCCGTCCGGCCACGACCACCAAGGTTGAGCGTCGATCAGGTTCAGCCTGCCGACCGCGCCGCGCGCGCGGCGGCGGCGCGACGTCGTTGCCCGCTCTCGCGCCGGATACGCCCGCTGCGTGACAGCCGCAGCCACTGCTGCAGGGCCAGCAGTCCACCGATCGACTCGATGATCGCCGCGGGCACCCACATGATCACGCCACCGATCAGCTGCCCGGTGAGGACGTTGAACGTGAAGGCGCGGCCGCAGATCTCGAAGATCGGGTAGAGATCGGTCTTGGAGAACGTGACAATGGCACCGGCGACGATCTGCGGCGTCATCGTGATGCCCGGCGACAGCACGCGCATGCCCGGGATCATGCGTCCCGGCGGACGCGGCCGGTGGTCGAGCACCAGCCACCAGTAGATCAGCCCGCTGACCACCATCGACCAGTTCATGAAGCGATAGACGCGCCAGTCCAGCATCGCCAGCGTCTGCATGTGCGGGATCAGCCAGACCAGGATGAAGGCGACGAAGGTGAGCGTGGCGACGGTGGGATTGAGCAGTACTGCCGCCACCAGTCGCACCGGCCAGGTCCGCGCCAGCCAGCGGAGCCAGATTCGCGCACGCAACGGAACCCCGGCGCGCAGCACGCTCCCCGGATAGGCCGCGATGATGAGCAGCGGTGCAAGGTGATGCAGCAGCACCTGCTGGATGCGGTGCATGAAGAACTCGTGCTCCGCGTAGTAGTCGAAATAGGTGTGCAGCGAGGCGTACACCATCGCCATGCCGATCCAGAACGTCAGCTGCCGCGAGCGCGGCACCGCGAGCCGACGCGTGCCGCGCAGGTACAGCACGCAGGCAAGCACGAAGGTGGCCAGGAACACCCACGAAAACTCCCAGGGCACCAGCCATTTGAGCAGTATCGACATCACCCTTCCGGTCCCGGCCGGCATCCGGCAAGGCCCGCCAGCTTAGCGAGCCGGCACCGGATGACGGCGCGACAGATTGCCACCCCTCAGCCCCGGCGGCGACGGCTGCGGCGCGTGCGCCGCCACCCGTAGAGCAGCCCGAACAGCGTCACCAGCGCGGGCATCACCACGATGTTGACGAATTTCACCTTCAGACCGAGCGCGTCGATCTCGGCATTGAGCTGGTGCTGCACGTCACGCAACTCCTTGCTGATGGCCAGCTTGCGCTGCAGGAACTGCTCGATCTCGTGCTTCTGCTCGACCGAGGCCTGGCCGTCGCGGCCGCCCCGCGCCGGCTGCAATTCCTCGAGCCGGCTGCGCGTCTCGGCCAGCTCGCGCTCCAGCTCCTGCTTCTTGAGCAGGAACTTCTGGTCGGCGGCGCTCTGCAGCGCCTGGACACGGGTGAACGGCCGCTGCGAAGTCGAGCGGCCGCGGATCGACAACAGCGCCGAGGATCCGCTGAGGTTGTCCACCAGATTGGTGACGAAGTCGCCGTTGCTGGCAAAGGCGTTCAGCATCGGCTGTCCGAGGAAGCTCTGCGTGTCGACCCACAGCCGGTCGCTGAGAAGGTCGGTGTCGGCCACCAGGATCACTTCGGCATCCGGGCCCGAGTTGGCCAGGTGGTCCGGCGAGCGGCGCTCGGGAAATGCGCTGGTGAACGGCCCGCGCAACCTGGCCGCGAGCACGTAGCGGGTGTTGTCCGGGGTGTAGCCGCGCAGCAGCAGCGAGGGATCGCTGCTGGCCTCGAGCACCCGCTGCACCGGCACCACGTGCGCATCGGAGCTCGTCTGCAGCAGCGGGATCAGCCGCGTGGTGGCGTTCTGCGCGAGGTCGAAATAACCGGCCGAAGACACGTCCACCTGCTGCAGGCTGGCGGTTACCGCATCGTTGCGGTTGAGCTCCTGCGCACCGAGACCGAGCATGGCCGGATGGCTGAAGCTGGTGTCTCCCAGCTCGATCTTCAGTGCCCGCGAGCGGTCCAGCACCACCTTGCGGTCGTCGTAGACCACGCCCCACGCCTTGAACAGCCGTGGCAGGTCGGAATTGTGGTCGTCGGTGACGCCGGTCGAGGCATCGACGAACGGCGCGTTGTCGAGCTCGGCGTCCGGATCGACGAACACCACCAGGTGGCCGCCGTGCAGCACGTACTGGTCCAGCGCGTACTGCGCATCGTCGGACAGGTGCTTGGGGTGCACCAGCAGCAGCACCTTCAGGCTGGCGTCGACGTGGGTCAGCGTGGCCGGATCGATGGTCTGCACCGAGAACAGCTGCCGCAGCTGGGCCAGCACGGTCCAGGCGGGTTCGCCGATCACCGGGTTGCCGGCGATCGGCAGCGAACTGATCAGGCCGATCTTCGGCTTGCTGGTCTCGTTGAGCTCGTACAGCAGCTTGGCGATGTCGTACTCGAGGAAGGTCTCGCGCGCCGGATCGAAGAACGGCACCGACAGCGTCTTGCTCCCCGCCGCGTCGGGCGCGGCGTCGGCGGCGAGGGTGGTCCCGACGAGTCCGAAGAACACCCGCTCGCCGTTGCTGCCGCCGTTGAGCGGAGTCAGCCCGTTGCCCTCGGCGCTGGCTTCATCGTCGGAGTACGGCACCGGGTCGACGATCTGCAGGCGCAGCTTGCCCGACGAACGCGCCACCATTTCCTGCAGCATCTCGCGCACGCGCTGCTCGTAGCTGCGGAGCTGTGGCAGGTCGCGGGCGGCATGTTCGGAAAAGTACAGCGTCAGCCGCAGCGGCCGATGCAGGCTGCCGACGATCTGCACCGTGCCGGGACTCAGCGTGTACAGACGATCGGCGGTGAGGTCGACGCGGGGGACGTGGACCCAGCGACTCAGGGTCACCGTCAGCCCCACGAACAGCACCACCAGCGCGCCGAGCGCAAGGCGCAGGCGGGTGCGACGCGAAAGCGGCCGGTAGGACATGGTCACCGGCTCCGGCGCAGGTCGAGCAGGAGCACGCCGGCAGTGAGCCAGGCGCCGATACTGAGCACGAAATAGGCGAGGTCGCGAACGTCCAGCACGCCGCGGGCGATCGCCTCGAAGTGCCGCAGCAGGCTCAGGTGCGCCACGCCATTGACCAGTCGCCGCGGCAGCGCCGCCTGGAAGAAGTCGACCACCTGCGCCTGCCCGGCCAGCAGCAGCAGCACGCAGATCAGTGCGGTGAGGATGAAGGCCACCACCTGGCTCTGGGTCACGGTGGACAGGCACGCGCCGATCGCCAGGAACGCGCCGGCCATCAGCCAGCTGCCGAGATAGCCGGCAAGGATGACCCCGTTGTCCGGGTGGCCAAGGTAGTTCACCGTGAGCCAGATCGGGAAGGTCAGCGCCAGCGCCAGCCCGACGAACAGCCAGGCGGCCAGGAACTTGCCCAGCATCGCCTGCCACAGCCGCACCGGCAGCGTGAGCAACAGCTCGAGGCTGCCGGCCTTGGCCTCCTCCGACCACAGTCGCATCGATACCGCCGGCACCAGGATCAGGTAGAGCCACGGGTGCATGGCAAAGAAGGGCTGCAGGTCGGCCTGCCGGCGCTCGTAGAAATCGCCGGCATAGAACGTGAGGATCCCGGCCAGCGCCAGGAAGATCACCAGGAACACGTAGGCCACGGGCGTTACGAAGTAGCTGCGCAGCTCGCGGCGCAGGATGGCCTGGACCGGACTCATGCGTGCGCCCCCGTGGCCGTGGTGATCTGCCGGAATACCTCGTCCAGCCGGCCGCGCTCGAGCTGGATCTCGGAGACCTCCAGGCCCTGCGCGCGGAGCAGCTGCTCGACCGGCTCGAGGATCCGCTCGCCCGGCCGCGGGAACACGGTGATGCGTCCGTCCAGCGGATCGACCTCGATCGACACGACCTGCGGCAGGCGGCCGAGCATCTCCTGCGAGACGGCACTGCCCGGAGCGCTGAAGGAGACTGCGCCGTGGTAACGCGAGCGGGACTCCAGCTCGGCCGGCGTGGCATCGGCCAGCAGCCGTCCCCGGGCGATGATCACCACCCGGTTGCACAGCGCGTGCACCTCCTCGAGCAGGTGGGTGGAAACCAGGATCGTGCGCTCCCGCGCCATGGCGTCGATGAGCTGGCGCACCGCATGCTTCTGGTTGGGATCCAGGCCATCGGTCGGTTCATCCAGCATCAGCACGGGCGGATCGTGGATGATCGCCTGCGCCAGGCCGACACGCCGTCGCAACCCCTTGGAGAGGGTGTCGATGCACTGCTCGAGCACTTCCTCCAGTTGCAGCCGGGCGACCACCTCCTCGAAGCGACGGCGACCGGTGATGGCCTTCAGACCCCGCATGCGGGCGATGAACACGAGGAACTCGCGCACGGTCATCTCGCCGTAGCTGGGCGCGCCCTCGGGCAGGTAGCCCAGCGCCCGCTTGGCCGCGACCGGGTCGTTCTGCACATCGTGCCCGCACACGCGCGCCGTCCCGGAGGTCGGCGTGAGGAAACCCGAGATCATCCGCATGGCGGTGGTCTTGCCTGCGCCGTTGGGCCCAAGCAGGCCGAGTACCTGTCCGGGCTCGGCGCGGATACTCAACGCGTCCACCGCAGTGAACCTGCCGTAGCGTCGGGTCAGCTGGTCGGTTTCGATCATCGCAGGGCCAGAAAGCGAGCACGTTCGACGAGGGCGCCGGACTTTCCGGTGACCGGGCGCCGACAGGGCAATGTAACGCAAGCGCGGGGGGCGACGGAAAGCGCGCCGGCAGCCGCGCGCGCAACAAAAAACCCCGTCCGCGGACGGACGGGGTTTCCGCGACCGGCAATGCGGTCGGTCAGTGCGACGCGGCGCTGGACGACGCGGCAGGCGCCGCAGCCGTCGACGAGGATGCCGGTGCGGCGGTGCTGCCCGAGGAGGCCGGGGCGTCCAGACTCGGCGGCTGCATGCCGGCCTCCTGCTCCGGGGTCTGCGCCGGGGCATCGCTCAGCGGCAGGTACACGTCGTAGCGCGCGTACTGGGTGATGTTGTTGTCGGTGTCGATCTTCTCCGGGCGGGCCAGGATGTCGTAGAAGCGGTTCACCACGGTGTCGTACTTGTAGCCGTGGGTCTGCGCGTACGCCTCCAGCTCGTCGCGGGTCTGCGGCACGCCGGCATAGGTGCCGTTCCACTCGCCCTTCAGCGCCGCGCCACCCGGCAGCATGGTGGCGCGGACGTCCTGGTCGATGACCAGACGGCCGTACTTGTCGGTGCTGCCCGGGGCGTTGGTCGCCACGTCCGCTGGCGCGGCGGCCGAGGAGGACGACGCCGGGGCAGCGGCGGAGCCTGCACTGGCCGGGGCGGCGTTCGACAACGGCGGCTGGGTCGCCGCGGTCAGGTCGTGGCTCTGGCCGGCGACGGTCAGCGTGGTCGAGTCGATCGGCAGCGCGATGTCGAACGTGAAGGTCTGGTCGCCGTAGTTGTTCACCACCAGGATGCGCGGGCCGGTGACGTTCACGCCCAGCTTCTTGGCGGTGTCCGTCAGCAGCTTGACCGCATCGTTGGTGGTCTCGTTCAGCGCGTCCAGGCCGCCCGAGCGCTCGATCTTGGTCGAAACCATCAGCACCGGGGTCGGCTTGGTCTGCACGATATACGGGATCAGCTCCGAATAGTCGACGTTCTTCACCGAGGCCATCATGTTCTGCAGCCCGCTCAGGCTGTACTCGATGAAGGCGTCCGGTGCACCGTGGATGTACAGGTTGGAGTAGCGGTCGATCAGGTTCCAGCCGTACTGCACGTCGTAGGCCCAGGTCACCCGGGTCAGCTTGTGCGTGCGCCCCTCGCGGGCCAGGTCGAGCGTGAAGTGCTTGTCCGCACCGCGCCAGTTGCTGTCCAGGTTCCAGACGATCTTGGCGTTGTTGACGGCGGCGTTGATGGTGGCGAAGCCCGGCTCGGCGCTGGCCACCGTGAGCTTGCCGTCGCCGGCCTTCTTCGCGTCGCCCGTCCAGTCGATTTCGGCACCGGGACCGTAGGCCTTGCCGGCGAGCTGGTACTTGATGGACGGGTCGCTGCCGGTCAACTCGGCGTAATCCGGGAAGCGGCGGAAGTTGTTCAGCACGTCATAGACCTGACGGATGTCCTTGCCGATGACCAGCGACCTCTCCACATGGCCGCTGCTAGGCATCGCGATGCCCACCACCACGGCCAGCACGGCCACGATGACCAGGGCCATAAGTAATTCAAGAACACGCATCATTCCAGGGTTCTCCGAGCGTCTCTACGCAGCACTTGAACGCATTGCCGTCTCCGCCAAGAAGACTTCCCGGAGGAACCCGGCCGTGGGGGGGAGGCATATGCCGAAGCGACGGATGTTACTTGCTCGCGCGGAGGAACGCCATCCGCACCCGCAGCACCCGCCCAACGGCGGAAAACGAGGCCCGGCGGGCCTCCGCAGGCCGCGAGCGGCCCGCCAACATGCGTGACCGGATGGACGGCCGGACGCCCGAACCGCTCAGACGATGCCCAGTTCCAGCGCCTTCAGCACGGCCCGCGTGCGGTCGCGCACGCCCAGCTTGGAAAGGATGTTGGAGACGTGGTTCTTCACCGTGCCCTCGGCCACCTTCAGCGAGTTGGCGATCTCCTTGTTGGAGTAGCCCCCGGACAGCAGCCGCAGGATCTCGGTCTCGCGCTCGGTCAGCGGGTCGGGCTGCTCCAGGCTGGTGAACTGGTTCTG
>JAGWVM010000228.1 GCA_018970895.1 Lysobacteraceae bacterium
TCCGTATCGTCAATCCAGCAGTCTTGTAGCTCCTGAGTTTTAACCCACGGCCAAACTCCCCCATCGTAATACGCTGGCTCACGACGGCTTGGTGTGCCGCCACTCGTGATTCGCTGGCAGACATCAACGACAGATTTAATTTCCCAATCAGCTGGAGCGATGGCGCACAGATCAATCTCCATACCCAAGCTCCGTCAGGTTGGCTTCAATCGCCGCATCCAGCTTGGCCGCCGCTGCGCGCTGCTCGCGCCAGAGCGCAGATAGCCGCGCCATCTTTTCCTCGAAGGGCTCCCCGTCGTCCTCCACATCCGCCGCCCCCACGTAGCGCCCCGGCGTCAGCACATGACCGTGCTTACGGATGTCCTCCATCGAAGCCGACTTGCAGAATCCCGCCACGTCGGTGTACTCGCCAGTACCTTCCGCACCACGCCAAGCGTGGTAGGTATCAGCGATCTTCTGGACTTCTTCATCGGTGAGTTCGCGCCGGGTGCGATCCACCATAACGCCCAGCTTGCGGGCGTCGATGAACAGGACTTGCCCGCGCCGATCACGCAGACCCTTCCCGGGATTCTTGTTGCGGGCCAGGAACCAAAGGCAGGCGGGGATCGGGGTGGAGTAAAAGAGCTGACCCGGCAGCGCCACCATGCAATCCACCGCGTCGGCTTCGAGCATAGCCTTGCGGATATGGCCTTCGCCGGACTGGTTGGAGCTCATCGAGCCGTTGGCCAGCACCACACCCGCCGTGCCGTTGGGCGCAAGGTGGTGATGGATGTGCTGGAGCCATGCGTAGTTGGCGTTGCCCACGGGCGGCACGCCGAACTGCCAGCGCACGTCTTCGCGCAGGCGGTCGCCGCCCCAGTCGGAGATATTGAACGGGGGATTGGCCAGAATGTAGTCGGCCTTCAGGTCGCGCAGTTCGTCCTTGTGGAAGCTGCCCTCGTTGTTCCAGCGGATGTCGGAGTCGATGCCGCGCACGGCCAGGTTCATCTTGGCCAGCCGCCACGTGGTGTAGTTGCTCTCCTGCCCGTAGATGGCGATATCGCCGATGCGGCCGCCGTGCTCCTGCACGAATTTTTCCGACTGCACGAACATCCCGCCCGAGCCGCAGCACGGGTCATAAACGCGGCCCGAGTAAGGCTCCAGCATTTCAACCAGCACGCGCACCACCGAACGCGGGGTGTAGAACTCGCCGCCGCGCTTGCCTTCGGCCCCGGCGAACTGGCCCAGGAAATACTCGTATACACGCCCGAGAATGTCGCGGGATTTGTCGCCCTCCTCGCCCAGCGCAATGCCGGAAATCAGGTCGATCAGCTCGCCCAGCATCACCTTGTTCAAGGCGGGACGGGCGTAGTCCTTGGGCAGCACGCCCTTGAGCGATTCGTTGTCTTTCTCGATGGCGCGCATCGCGTCGTCGATCAGCGTGCCGATGGTGGGCAGCTTGGCGTGGGCCTGCAGATGTGACCAGCGCGCTTCCTTGGGTACCCAGAACACGTTGTCCGCAAGGTATTCATCCTTGTCCTCGGCGGCCTGGGCGTCTTCGGCCAGCAGCGCCTTGTGCTTCGCCTCGAAAGCGTCGGAGATGTACTTCAGGAAAATGAGCCCAAGCGCGACGTGCTTGTAGTCACTGGGCTCCATGTTGCCGCGCAGTTTGTCGGCGGTCTTGAAAAGGTCAGCCTCGAAGCCGAGGTTGCCCCCATTGCCGTACTTGGCCACGCCGTTGTGTGCCATCGCGTTCCCTCTTGTTCGCAAGATCGAAATGTTTCCCAGGAGGAATCTTCGTCTGTGCAGCGCGAGACGACCAGCGTCTCCTTGCCTAGAGTGTCCTCATGCCCGGTGAGGTGAGAATCTGCAAGTGGCTTTTCGGGACACAACCAGGACAGATAGGGCGGTACACAAGCGGTACGCTCCGGGACAAAACGGGGACAAAGCCAAACGAAAAGGCCCCGCTCTGGGAGTGGGGCCTTTTCGTAAGTGCTTGATTTTGGTGCCGGAAATAGGAATCGAACCTACGACCTACGCATTACGAATGCGCCGCTCTACCAACTGAGCTATTCCGGCAGTGAGCCGCGAATGTTACGGGGCCAGGGAGGACGGTGCAAGCGGGGTGGTGGCCGGCCTCAAGTTCTTGCTGCGGCGGCCGTTATCGGGCACACAGATTCGCGGATCCAGCGCCAAGGGAGTGGCCTCAATCGAGCATTCGATGCCTCTCGCTTCTTTCCTCCGGCGTTTTGCAGGCCACGCCCTCGCGGTGTCGCTATCGCTTTGCGCGGTGGCGACGGCGGCGGCACAGGTCGTGTCGCCGGCCGATGGCGGGGCATTCGACCGTTACGCCGACCAGCTCGAACGCGGCGAGGTGGTGATCACCACGCACGCCGACGCGCTGAAGGACCTGGAAAAGCTCAGGCAGCAGGTTCCCCCCGGCGACACGCGCCGTGAATTGCGCTACCGCTACCTTTACTGCTTCCTGGGCATCGACAACGATCCGGCCGGCGCCAAGGCTTATGCCGAGCGGGGTATCGAAGATGCCCGGCGTGCCGGTTACGCCGATGCCGAGGTCAATTTCCACTACTGCCGTGGCTCCAGCCAGTCGGCGCTGACCACGCCGCGCGATGCGCTGCCGGACTTCAACGTCGGCATCGCGATCGCACGGAAGGAAGAGAACGAGCGACTGGTCGCGGACGGGCTCACCTGGCGTGGCGGTGTGCAGTCACTGCTGGGCGAGCACGCGCTGGCGCTGGTCGACTTTCTCGATGCGCAGAAGTTCTACGACAGCGCCGGCGTGCCCGTGGAGAGCGAGCAGAACCTGTCCAACATCGCGACAGCGTATCGGCGCCTGGGCGAGCGTCCGGAGGCGCGTCGCTACCTCGACCGCCTGATGCAGTTCGGGATTCAGCGTCACGACCTTGGACAGCAGCTGTCCGCGCACATGCAGCTGGGCTTTCTCGACATCGAGGCGGACGATCCGAATCGGGGAGGTGCCCGCAGGCATTTTCTCGAGGCAATGCGGATCGCCGATTCGCTGGACAGTGCCGTCAACCGTGCGTCGGCCCTGCTGGGCCTGGCGCAAGTCGACAACATGGACGGTGACTTTCGCGGCGCGCAGGTCAATCTGGCCAGGGCCGAGGCGCAGTTGAAGATCAGCGGCGACCAGTCCAACGGGGACATGATCGCGTTGCAGGAGGG
>JAGWVM010000229.1 GCA_018970895.1 Lysobacteraceae bacterium
CGCATCGAGGACCTCAGCTGCGGTCCGGCGGTGATCGCCGACACCGTGGGCTTCGTGCGCGACCTGCCGCACGACCTGGTCGCCGCCTTCCGCGGCACCCTGGCCGAGGCGCGCGACGCCGACCTGCTGCTGCACGTCAGCGACGCCGCCGACGAGGAGCGTGACCGCCTGCACCGTGTGGTCGACGGCGTGCTGGAGGAAATCGGCGCCGGCGACCTGCCGCAGCTGCACGTGATGAACAAGATCGACCTGGCCGGCGCCGAGCCGCGCATCGTCCGGGATGGCGAGGGCCGCCCGGTGCAGGTGTGGCTGTCCGCCGGCACCGGGCAGGGGCTGGAGCTGTTGCGCGAGGCGCTGGGCGAGCTGCTCGGCGGCGACCGCGTGCGCTCCGAGCTGCGCCTGCCGCTGTCCGCCGGCCGGCTGCATGCCCGGCTCAAGGCCGCCGGCGCGATCGTCGGCGAGCGAGTCGACGAGGACGGCTGGCAGCTGGACATCGACGCCCCGCGCAGTGTCATCGCCCCCCTGAGCGGCGGTCCGGGCGGCGACGCCGTGCTGCTGCGCGACCTGCTCGAACGCACCGCCCCGCCGCTGGAGTGACCCGCAGGCGTCGGACGGCTCTGGTAGAATTGCGTCCGTTTTGTGCCTGTGGCGCCCCTCGGGGCGGACCTTCACGCCAAGCGTGTCCGATCGAGTCATGACCCAACCCGTCACACCTGCGTTCCGGCTGTATTCGCCGGCCTCCCAGCGGCCCCAAGGAGACTGACCATGGCCTGGAACGAACCCGGCAAGAACGACGGACAACGCGACCCCTGGGGCAAGAACAACCGCCCGTCGGGGAATACACCGCCCGGGCTGGACCAGCTGCTCAAGCGGTTGCGCCAGCGCTTCGGCAAGCTCGGCGGCGGTCCCGGTGGCGTGTTCACCATCGTGGCCGCCGTGCTGCTGGCGTGGTTGCTGGTCTCCAGCGCCACCGTCATCAACACCAGCCAGACCGGCGTGGTGCTGCGCTTCGGCAAGTACTCCCGCACGCTGGCCCCGGGCTTCCATTTCAAGCTGCCCGCGCCGATCGAGACGGTGGACAAGGTCGAAACCACCCGCATCCGTGCCCAGGTCGGCCAGGTGCGCATGCTCACCAGCGACGAGAACATCATCTCGGTCGCCTACAACGTGCAGTACCAGGTGTCCGACCCGCGCCAGTACCTGTTCTCCACCAACGACCCGGACGACACCCTGGCCCAGGCTGCCGAAGCGGCGGTGCGCTCGGTGGTCGGCGCGCACTCGATGGACGAGATCCTCACCAGCCCGGGCGACGATCCGGCCTCGCTGCCGGCCCCGGCCAGTTCCGGCAGCGCCGCGCCCGCCCCGGTCGCCGCAGCTGCCCCGGCCCAAGCCCCGGCCGGCACGGACGACCGCGTCACGTTGCAGCAGCAGGCCCTCGACGCCCTGCAGCACACGCTGGACAGCTACCACACCGGCCTTCAGGTCACCGACGTCAGCTTCCAGAACGTGGCCCCGCCGGACGAGGTGAAGGCCGCCTTCGACGACGTCAACGCCGCCCGCGAGGACAAGCAGAGCGCCGTCAACAAGGCCCACGCCTACGCCAACCAGGTGATCCCGCAGGCCACCGGCGAAGCCTCGCGCATCATCGCCCAGGCGGAAGGCGACAAGGCCGAGCGCATCGCCCGCGCCACCGGCGACGCGGAGCGCTTCAACCTGCTGCTGAAGGAATACAAGGCCGCCCCGGCGGTGACCCGCCAGCGGCTGTGGCTGGAAACCATGGAAGACGTGATGGCCCGCAACCCGAAGGTGGTCGACGGCTCCGGCGGTCGCAACATCATCAACCTGCCGGCCGGCCTGGGCAGCAAGCTCAGCCCGGCAGCCACCGTCAGTGCCGACGCGGCCTCGCAGGAGAAGCAGCCATGAAGATCTCCGCCATCATCGCCGTGATCGTGGTCGCCCTGCTCGGCCTCAACAGCATGTACATGGTGGGCGAGGGGCAGTCGGCGCTGCTGCTGCAGTTCGGCCGCATCGTGCGCACCGGCGACCAGCCCGGCCTGCACTTCAAGCTTCCGGTGCTGCAGCAGGTGATGCGCTTCGACAACCGCATCCTCACCATGGACGCCAGCCCCGAGCGCTACCTCACCTCGGAAAAGAAGAGCGTCAACGTCGACTTCTACGTGAAGTGGCGCATCGCCGACAACGCCGACTACTACCGCGCCACCGGCGGCGACCCGGTGCAGGCCGCCCAGCGACTGAGCCCGATCGTCAAGAACGCGCTGCGCTTCGAGTTCAACAGCCGCACCCTGCAGGAGCTGATCTCCGGCGGCCGTCGCGACATCACCAACAAGGTGCGCGAGCAGACCGACCTGGCCGCCCGCAAGAGCCTGGGCATCGAGGTGGTGGACGTGCGCATCAAGCAGATCGAGCTGCCCAACGAGGTCAGCGATTCGGTCTACAAGCGCATGAAGGCCGAGCGCCTGCAGCTGGCCAACGAGCTGCGTTACACCGGCGAGCAGATGGCCACCACGGTCACCGCCGACGCCGACCGCCAGGCGCAGGTGCTGCGCGCCAACGCCGAGCGCGACGCGGCGAAGATCCGCGGCGAGGGCGATGCCCAGGCCGCGCTGATCTACGCCCAGGCGTACGGCCAGGATCCGGAGTTCTTCGCGTTCTACCGATCCATGCAGGCGTATCGTCACGCCTTCGACGACGGCAAGAATGTGCTGGTGCTCAAGCCGGACGATCCGTTCCTGCAGTATTTCCAGAACAGCGCCGGAAAGCGCTGAGACACGTTCGCGACACACCGGCGGGCCGCCGATCGGCCCGTTCCATCCGGCTCTGGCCACGCGGCCCGAGGGTGCGTCGCGCGCGGGCGTGACGGGGTGACACGGATGCCACCGACCTGCGCCATTGCACCACCGGCCACACCACCGCAGTACCTCCCGCCCCGCCGATCGGGGTGCCACAAGAGAGCAACGCCATGGGCAAGTCCGTAGTCATTCTTGGAGCCCAGTGGGGCGACGAAGGCAAAGGCAAGATCGTCGACCTGCTGACCGAACGCGTAGGCGCCGTCGCGCGCTTCCAGGGCGGCCACAACGCCGGCCACACGCTGGTGATCAAGGGCAAGAAGACCGTCCTCCACCTCATTCCTTCGGGCATCCTGCGCGACGACGCGCT
>JAGWVM010000078.1 GCA_018970895.1 Lysobacteraceae bacterium
GATGCGTCATCGCAGCGCATCGATCACCTCCTCGTCGGTAACCTGCCCGAAGCGCAGGTAGAACTGGCCCACGCCGTCGAAGTGCTCCGGCGCATGCAGGCAGATCACCTCGTCGGCGAGGGTGCGCACCCGGGCCAGGGCCTCGCGTGCGGCCACCGGGACCGCGCAGACCACCCGGGCCGGTCCCTGGCGCCGCACGGCGGCGAGCGCCGCGACCATGGTTTGGCCGGTGGCCAGGCCGTCATCCACGACGATCACCACGCGCCCGCGCGGATCGATCGGCGCGCGCCCGTGGCCGTACAGGCGGCGCTGTTCCCGGATCCGCTCGAGCTGACGCACGCGTTCGTGCCGCAGGTAGCTGCGGTCGGCGCCGGCCAGCAGGGCGTGGTCGGCCACGTGCATGATGCCGTTCTCGTCCACGGCGCCCACCGCCCATTCCGGATTGCCCGGCGCGCCGAGCTTGCGCACCAGCAGCACGTCCAGGTCGGCCTGCAACGCATCGGCGATGATCCGTCCCATCGGCGCGGCCCCGCGGGGAATGGCCAGCACCAGGGGATCGGTGCCCCGGTAATCGCACAGGCGCTCGGCCAGCCGCCGCGCCGCCTGTGCGCGGTGCGCGAACGGCACGTCGCCCGGCACGGCCTCAGCGGTCCGCGCCGGCACGGGGGGTGCGCAGTGCGCGCACGAAGCGCTGCAGGCTCTCGCGGTGCTGCTCCGGGCGCAGGTGCCGGGCATCGACCACCAGGGTCGCCTCCGGTGCGCGGCCGCACAACCGCCCGAGGTCGTCAAAGGCCTGCTCCGCGCCGCGCCCGCCCTCGGTGCAGAAGAACGCCAGCCGCGGCGCGCGGGCGGCCATCCGGCGGGCATAGCTGCGCAGCGGCGAGGCCATCCGTCCGACCCACACCGGGCCACCGATGGCCAGCAGGTCGTAGCCGGTCGGATCCAGCGCCGGCGCGAGGATCGGCGGTTCCCGGCGCAGTACGGTATCGACCACCGAGCGCCAGATCCCGCCCGCGCCGCTGCGCGGGTGCGGTTCGCGGATTTCCTCCACCTCGGCCTGCAGGGCCGTGCGCAGCTCTCCCGCCAGCTCCCGGGTATGGCCGCTCATCGAGTAATAGGCGAGCAGGATGCGTGCTGTCATGGCGGCAGGCTCAGGCCCGCAGTTCCATCTCGTGCACCTGCTCGCGCGACAACGCCTGGCTGAGCATGCGCAGGTGCGTGGACAGCGCACCGTACAGATCGTCGGCCGAGACCATGCCGACCAGCCCGCCCTTGTCGTTGACCACCGGCAGCCGGCGCACGCTGCGCGAGAGCATGGTGGCGATGATGTCGAACAGGTCCTCGCTTTCGGTGCAGCTCGCCACGTTGCGGCTCATCACGTCCTCGACGGTGAGGTGGTCCGGATGGATCCCGGCGGCGACCACGCCGATGGCGATGTCGCGGTCGGTGATGATCCCGGACGGCACGCATTCGCCGTTGGGGCGGTCGGTGATCACCAGCGCACCGACATGGTGCGTGCGCATGCTCTGCGCGGCCTCGCGGATGGATGCCTTGCGGTCGATGTAGACGACATGGCGAGTGCAGATTTCGGCGGCGCGCATGGCACGACCTCGTGGTCGATGGAAAGGTGCGGGGCCAAGCCTGCGCGCCGCCGTGGCCAGCGCCTTGACGGCCGTCAAGGAATGGCATTCCCGCCGCGCCAGCCACGGACATGGCCACGTGCCGGCCTTGATCTGGATCAGCACCGGCGTGCGCGGGCCACGCACGCTGGGCGTCGCCAGTCCGGCACGGGAGTGGGATGTCATGACCCGAAGCGCCCATCACGCCATGGCCATGGCCCTGCACCGGGTGCGCCTGGGCGCACCGGGCCTCGACGGTCTGCTGCGGGTGCCGGAGGCGGCCCGGCAGGTCGTCGTGTTCGCCCACGGCAGCGGCAGCAGCCGGCTGAGTTCGCGCAACAACGCGGTGGCCGAGGCCCTTGGCCATGCCGGTATCGCCACGCTGCTGTTCGACCTGCTGACCGAGTCCGAGGCAGACGACCGCGCGAACGTGTTCGACATCGCGCTGCTCGCCGGCCGCCTCGGCGAGGCGATCGACTGGATCGACCATCGCGACGACGTGGCGGGCCTGCCGCTGGGCCTGTTCGGCGCCAGTACCGGGGCCGCCGCGGCGCTGGTGGCGGCTTCGGAGGAAGCGGGCAGGGTGGCGGCGGTGGTCTGCCGCGGCGGTCGCCCGGACCTGGCCGGCGACGCGCTTGCGCGGGTCGAGGCGGCGACGCTGCTGATCGTCGGCGGACAGGACGGCGAGGTGCTCGAGCTGAACCGGCAGGCCTTTGCGGCGATGCACTGCGTGCGCGCGTTGAAGATCGTGCCCGGCGCCACCCACCTGTTCGACGAGCCGGGGGCGCTGGAGCAGGTCGCCGAGCTCGGCCGTGACTGGTTCCTCGCACACATGGGAGACGCCGGATCGTGACCGCCGAAGGCGTTGCGCCGGCGTCCCGCGGGGTCACCGTGGCCGCCGAGGTCGCGTACCTGCGGCAGGCGCTGGGCCCGCCCGCCCATGTCGACGCCGTCGAGGTGATCCAGACCCACATGTCCTGGCTGTTCCTGGCCGGGCCGGACGTCTACAAGCTGAAGAAGCCGTACCGGCACGAGCGCATCGACTACGCCACGCTCGCCGCGCGGCGGCGCAACTGCCGGCGCGAGGTGCGCCTGAACCGCCGGCTCGCGCCGGACGCCTATCTCGGAACGGTGCGTCTTGTCGTCGACGCGCGCGGAAAGCTGATGCTGGGCGGCCACGGTCGCGTGGTCGACTGGCTGGTGCACATGCGGCGCCTGCCGGTGGCGTTCTCGCTGGAGCGTCGCCTGCTCGCCGGCACGGTGACGCCGGTCCAGATCGGGCGCGTGGTGGCCCGGCTGCTGCCGCTGTTCCGCGACGCCCCCCGCGCCCGCTGGAGCGGCCGCGGCTACGTTCGCCATCTGCACCGGACCATCGCGGGCAGCGCCGCCGAGCTGGTCCGGCCGGCCTACGGTCAGTCGCCGCGGGAGATCGCCGTGCTGGCCTCCCGGCTGGCGCGCTTTCTCGACGCCCGTGCCGGTCTGTTCGCCGGGCGCGTGCAGCAGCGCCGCATTCTCGAAGGGCACGGCGACCTGCGCCCGGAGCACGTGTACCTGACCACGCCACCGACGATCGTCGACTGCATCGAGTTCGACCGCGAGTTGCGGTTGCGCGATCCGGTCGACGAGCTGGCGTTCCTGGCGATGGAATGCGAGCGGCTGGGCCATCCGGAGATCGACGCCTGGCTGTTTGGGGCCTACCGGTCCCGCACCGGCGACCGTGCGCCGCGCGAGCTGATCGAGTTCCACCAGGCGCTCAACGCCTTTGCCCGGGCCAGAATCGCGCTGTGGCACCTGGATGATCCGGACACCGGACCGCGCAGGCGCTGGCTCGCCCGCGGCAAGGAATACCTGCGCATCGCGCGTCGGCATGCCGATCGCCTGCCCGAGACGCCGGCCTGCCCGCGATCCGGCCGGTCGCGGGCGCCACGCCAGACCGCTGCGCCGGCGCCTCCGCGGGATGTCGCGCTCGTCGCTGGCCCGCCTGTCTGAGTCCGGCCGGCGCCGGCACGTCACGCCCCCGACGCCGGCGCCAGCGGAACATCGGGTGCACCGGCTGCATACGCGGGCGTTCCGGCGCATCGCCGCAGCGACCGCGGTGGGGCGCGAGACACGCGGGCCGGTCCACGCGAAGGGGCGACCACCGGGGGGTTGATGTCGATCAAGCTCGGCCGCGCGGTGACGCCTACCGTGGCGGCACCCCCAGGAACGGAGACGTCGTCATGGCCACCAAGAAGTCCAAATCCCCGCGCGCCCGGCTGGCCAAGGTGATCGAGGTCAGCGCCGCTTCGGACAAGGGCATCGAGGACGCGGTCCGCTTCGGTCTGGGACGCGTGGCGAAGACCGTCGGCAACATCCGCGGAGCGTGGATCAGCGACATCAAGGTCTGCACGACGCCCGACGGCGAGATCTCCGAGTGGCGCGTGGACATGCGGGTGAGCTTCATCGTCAACGGCGATTGAATCGGCCGCCGACGCGGCGCGCGATGGCGTGCCCCGCGTCTGGGGGCGTCGGCCTCCGGCGCGTGTCCGGCGCGCCGCCCGCGGCTCGGTCGATGGCGCCAGCACGAAGACGCCCGTCAGGCAAGTCTTGCCAGCCGGCCGCCACAGCGGCTGGAATCGCGGCTCCGCACGTCGCGCCGGATACCGCATGCGCCCCGTCTTCGCCTCCCGCCTGACCGTTGCCGACGCGGCAAGTGCGCTGTTCATGGCGGCGGTTGCCGCTGCCGCTGGAGCCACCGGCATCGGCCTGCTGCTGTTTCCCGAGCTCGGCGCCCTGGCCAACGACATCCTGCGTCGGCCGCGCGGAGCGTGGGCCAGTGCGCCGGTGATGCTCGTGCTGACGCCGCTGGCTACCGGTGCGGTCGGTGTGGCGCTGGCGCGGCATCTGCCGTTCGGCTTGCTTTCGGTGGGGCTGGATGTCGGCGCGTCGATCGCGCTGATCCAGTGGCTGCGCTCGCCGATTGCACCGGCCATCTCGGCGGGACTGCTGCCGCTGGTGCTGGGAACCACCAGCGCCGGGTACCCGCTGGCGATAAGCGCCGGCACCGTCACGCTCGCACTGCTCGGCGCCGCACGGCGGCGGTTCGCGACCGGCGCGGCGCGGCGGGACGCGCGCGACCGGATCGACGACCTGATGGAACAGCCGGCCGGTCATGCGGCCTGGTGGCTGCCGTTCGTGCTGGTGCTGGGGGCGCTCACCGCGCTGGCACAGTGGAGCGGACAGCGCTTCGTGCTGTTCCCGCCGCTGGTGGTGATCGGGTTCGAGATGTTCGCGCACCCGCGGGTTTGCCCCTGGGCGCGCCGCGCCTGGCGGTTGCCGCTGGCATGCACGCTCGCCGCCGCGGGCGGGGTGGTGCTGGTCGGCTGGCTCGGCCACGGTGCGCTGGCCGCCGCCGCCGCGATGCTCGTCGGCACGACCGTGCTGCGGGCCCTGGACCTGCAGGCGCCGCCGGTGCTCGCCGTCGGCCTGCTGCCGCTGGTGATGGGCGTGGCCGATGCGCGCTTCGTCGGCGCCGTGCTGGTCGGGACCGTCGCCGTCACAGGCACGTTCCTTGGCTGGGAGGCGGCGCTGCGCACGAGGCAGGGCGTGAACCGATCCCGATCGAGGATCCGGCGCGGGCCGTGAATCCTTTTGCCGCTGCGCGCCCTCCATGCGGTGCCGGAATCCTCCGGTCTTCATCGAGAGAGCATCCATGAACAGCGTGAATCTGCTGAAAGGCGCTCTGGCCGGCGCGCTTGTCCTGGGCGTCGCCGCCACGGCCAGCGCCAGTCCCGCGGGCCAGAACGATCACGCCGGCGCAAAGCCCGCCATGGTCAAGTGCTACGGCGTCAATGCCGCGCACAAGAACGACTGCCAGTCGCCGGGCCACTCGTGTGCCGGACAGGACAGCAAGGCCCGCGATCCGAACGGTTTCGTGGCGGTGCCCGCCGGGCTCTGCGAAAAGCTCGACGGCGGCTCGACCACGCCCGCTTCAGGAAAGGCCTGACGCCCCTCGCGTCCCGTTCCGGCCGCACCGGACGGGCCGGGCACTCCCTGTCCCGCATTCCATCCATCGAAGGACGCCCCCATGCTCGCGAGGCCCCATACCCTGGTGTCCAGCTACCGGCGGATCGGCGCCATGCTGGAGCGCATCGATCCGCTGGTACTGCTGCTCCTGCGCTTCTGGGTCGCACTCGCGTTCTGGCGCGCCGGGGTCGTCAAGTTCGACGATCCGGCCGGTACCCGCTACCTGTTCGAAAGCACCTATCACGTCCCGCTGATGCCGCCCGATCTGGCCGCAAGCGTGGCGACATGGATCGAGCTGGTCGCACCGTGGCTGTTGCTGCTGGGCGTGGGGGGACGACTGACCGCGGTGTTCCTGTTCGTCTACAACGCGGTGGCCGTCGTGTCCTATCCGGACCTGTGGCCGCACGGGCTGTGGGCCGGCCTGCTCGGCGACGACTTCAACGACCACAAGGTCTGGGCGATCATGCTGATGGCAGTGATCGTGCGCGGGCCGGGTGCGCTGTCGGTGGACCGGCTGCTGGAGCGCCTGCTGCCCGGGCTGCGGCGACGACCGTCCTGAATCCTCTGGCCGTTTCACCTGCTCCATGACCTGGAACCGCCCATGGCGGCCCGGGTATCCAACGGGAACCTTCGATGCGCCACGACCCGCAGCTCCTCGATTCGGCACGCCAGGGCGACCTCGTCGCGCTTGAGCGTTTGCTGGCGCAATGTCGTCCGGACCTCCGGCGCATCGCCCAGACGCAATGCTCGAGCAGCGTCGATCCGGAGGATGCAGTGCAGGAATCGCTGCTGCTGATCTACCGGCGTCTCGGCGCCCTGCGCACGCTGGCCTCGTTTCCGGCCTGGACCTTCTCGATCGTGCGCCGCGAGTGCCACCGGCTGTGGCGCGCGATGCATGGCGAGCAGGTCACCAGCGACGAAAACCTGCCGGTGCTCGTGTACGGGGATCACCCGGACCTGCGCAGCGACCTCGCATCCGCGATCCAGTCGCTGCCCGACAAGTACCGCGAGGCGATCATCCTGCGCGACGTCGAGGAGTACGCGATCAGCGAGATCGCCGACCAGCTTCTGCTCACGCGCGAGGCGGTGAAGAGCCGCATCCACCGTGGTCGCCAGATGGTGAAGGAGTACTTGGAGTAGCGACTCGCACGCACCGCGTCGGTGGCCAGGCAGGCCCAGGTTTGGGCGGTGCCGGAACTCATCCGCGGAGTTTGCCATCCAGCTGGATCGGCAGCTCCGAAAGCACGTCCAGGCTCCGGTCTTCCAGAACGTGGGGCGCGCGGCTTTTGGCCAGCACGGCATCACGCGCGGCGAGCAGCTCGTCGATCTCCGCCGCGCACAGCGCCATCACGCATTCCAGGACGCCGTCGATGGCGCGGTGGCCGGTATCCAGTCGCATCGCCGCCAGCAGCCCGGCGGTGGTCGGTGCGCTGAGCATCAGGTCGCCAGTGACCCAGCTGTTGACGGTGAACAGGCTCACCGGCAGGCCGCGTTCGTCCAGTCCGATACCGAGCAGATGGCGGGTCGCCACCGGTTCCCGCGGCGCGCAGGTCAAGGCGGCGAAAGCCCGCTCGGCGCGCGAGCGCAGCCTGCGCGACCACAGCGGTCGGCGGGCGAACAGGTGGAAGTGGCCGTGTTCGCGGGCGTCGGGCCGATCCTGCGGCGCATGGGAGTGATAGAACCACTGATACCCGTGGTCCGCGTCGATCGCGTCGTCGTCCGGGTAATGCTGCCACTGGACCGGGCGGTGGTCCGGGATCAGCCCGTGCAGGAGGTGCTCGCCGCGGGCGGCGAGATCACCGTAGATCCGGAGCAGACGCTGGCCGACGGCCCGGTGCGCGGCGCGCTCGCCGTTCGCCGGTCGCCGGCCAGGTCCGCGCTGCATCAGTGCTTGGCGCCGCACTTCGCGCCGCATTTCGGCGCGCACTTGGCACCGCACTTGGCCATCTTGTGCATCGCCTTGTGGTGCGCGCGGCATTTGGCCGAACACTTGGCCGAACACCTGGCACCGCACTTGCTCATGCTGGCAGAGGCCTGGCACTTGGCCTGGGCCGGCCCGGTGCCGGCCGCGGCCGCGGGCAGGGCGACCACGGCGGCGGTCAGGGCGGCGAGGGTGGCGAACTTGGTGGAAGTCTTCATGGATTCGGTCCGGTCGGAGGGTGGGTAGGTTGGACGAGACACGGGGTCTCGTGCCATGGAGGGCGCGGCGTCGAAAAAGGATTCACGGCCTCCTGCGGCCCGGGCGGAAGGCGATCGGGCCGCGCTGGTCGGTCTTCTGAATCGTTTCGGATCCTGGACGCCTCCATTGGTGGCAGCCCTCCCATCGATGGTCACCCGACCCCCGTCATGTCGCAAGCCGATCGCCGTATACCCGTTCCCACGCCGGACCCTGCCACGGTCCCATCCGGACGTGCCGGCGTGGGCCTGCGCGCAGCGCACCTGCCGAGGGTGCTGGAGGAGCGGCCAGACGCAGCGTGGTTCGAGGTTCACAGCGAGAACCTGTTCGCCGCCGGCGGTGCGTTCCGCGCCGCGGTGGAGCAGGTGCGGGACCGTTATCCGCTCAGCCTGCACGGCGTGGGACTGTCGCTCGGCTCCGCCGACGAACTCTCGGCCAGCCACCTGGCGCGCCTGAAGGACGTGGTGCGGCAGTACCGGCCGGTGCTGGTGTCGGAGCATCTGTGCTGGGGCAGCGCGGGCGGGCGTCATGCCAACGATCTGCTGCCGCTGCCGCATACCCGGGCCGTATGCGACCTGCTGGCGGACCGGATCCGCTGCGTGCAGGACGCACTCGGTCGCGAACTGCTTGTGGAAAACGTCTCCTCGTACCTGCAGTTCGACGGCGCGACGATGCCGGAATGGGAATTCGTGGCCGAGGTGGTGGAGCGCGCCGGATGCGCCCTGCTGCTGGACATCAACAATATCTACGTCAACAGCATCAATCACGGTTTCGACGCCCGGACCTACCTGCGCGCCATGCCGGTCCACGCGGTCCGCGAGTTCCACCTGGCCGGCTTCACCCGCAAGGAGGAGCTCGGCGCTCCGTTGCTGATCGACACCCATGATCGCCCCGTGGCCGAGCCGGTCTGGGCCCTGTACGCCGCCGCGGTGCAGCGCTTCGGCCCGGTACCGACGCTGATCGAATGGGACCAGGACCTGCCGGCGCTGGAGACGCTGCTGGGCGAGGCAGCACGGGCCCAGGAGGTGCTCGATGCGCGCGCCGCCTGACCTGCTGGCATTGCAGCGGGACTTTCTCGCCGCGTTGTACGGCGAGGGAAATGCGGCGCCGGCCTCGATCCGGGGGAGCGGCCTGGTGCCGGACGCGCGGCTGGACATCTACCGCCACGCCAGCGAGCTGATCCACCTCGGCGCCCTGGCGACGAGCTATCCCGCCGCACGCGCCCTGGTCGGCGAAGCTTATTTCGGGCGGGTGGCGATGGCGTACCGCCGGGCTTTCCCCTCCCGCAGCGGCAACCTCCAGGCGTTCGGCGAGGCGTTTCCTGCCTTTCTCGCCGGTCGGCCGGAGACGGTGCGCTGGCCGTACCTGGGCGATGTCGCACGACTGGAATGGCTGCGGCAGTCCAGCGCACTGGCGGCTGACGCGGTGCCGCTGGATGGCCCGGGCTTCGAGGCGGGCCTGGCGGCGGCGACGCGGGATGTCACGTTTCACCTGGATCCGTCGTTGCGCCTGTTGTCGAGCCGGCATCCGGTCGCCGCGATCTGGCGCTACGCCGTGTCGGAGGGCGCTGGCGCGTGCCCCGATGCGGATGGACCGGGCGAGCATGTGGCGCTGTGGCGGGAGGGCACCGACGTGGTGGTATCCACCCTGCAGCCGGCAAGCTTCGCCTGTCTGCAGGCGCTGGCGACGGGACGGTCGTTGTCCCGTGCCCACGGGCAGGCTTGCGATATCGATCCCGGATTCGATCTGGTCGCCTTTGTCGGTGACCTGGTCCGTGCCGGTCGCGTCGTGCGGCTGGAGTCGGCGGATCGGGAGAGCGATGCGCCCGCCCGGCATGCCGGCGCCGGCCCCGCGGCAACCGTCGATCGCGGCTGATTCCCGGCAGGCCACCGCCGCCCCGCCGATCCCGGGCTGTGGCCGCGTCTCCCCCCGACCGTGGAACGGGCAGAGGTCGTGCGACGGCAACCCTTGTTCATGTTCCAGCCAGCTACGACGTCCCGATCCGCGTAGCCTCTCGCGGCTTCGACGCCATCCGCGTGATCCCATGACCGACCCCTCGTCCGCACCGCATTCGCGTGCGGCACTGCCGCTTGCGCCCTCGCTCGATCCGACCCTGGCCGAGGCCCACCTGCCGCGCCGGTTCCGCCCGCTGGACCGCCGGGTGGTCGGCATCACGACCGCCGCCATGGCACTCGGCGCGGTGGTGGCCGTGGTGGCAAAGCTGCTCACCGCGCTGATCGGCGTGATCACCCATCTGGCGTTCTACGGCCAGTGGGGCACCTCGCTGGTCAGCCCGGCCGGGCACCATCTCGGCGCCTGGGTGATCGCGGTGCCGGCGATCGGTGGGCTGGTCGTGGGCGTGATGGCGCGCTGGGGATCGCGGGCGATCCGCGGCCACGGCATCCCCGAGGCGATGGAGCAGATCCTGCTCAACGAGAGCCGCATTCCGCCGCGCATGACCTGGCTCAAGCCAGTGTCCTCGGCGGTGGCGATCGGCACCGGCGGGCCGTTCGGTGCGGAGGGGCCGATCATCGCCACCGGCGGCGCGCTCGGCTCGCTGCTCGGCCAGCTCGCCCACGTCACCGCCGACGAACGCAAGACGCTGCTCGCCGCCGGCGCCGCCGCCGGCATGGCGGCAGTGTTCGCCGCGCCGGTGTCGGCGGTGCTGCTGTCGATCGAGCTGCTGCTGTTCGAGCGTCGCGCGCGCTCGCTGATCCCGGTGGCGCTGGCGGCGTTCGTCGGTACCGGCGTGCGTTTCGTGCTGGAGGGGAGCGGGCCGATGTTCCCGATGCCCGACGTGGCCGCCGCCGCACCCGGCGCACTGGCGGTCTACGTGCTGCTGGGCGTGCTGCTGGGCGTGGTCAGCGTCGGCATCACCAAGCTCTGCTACGGCATCGAGGACGCCTTCGAGAAGCTGCCAATCCACTGGATGTGGTGGCCGGCGCTGGGCGGCCTGGCGGTCGGGCTGATCGGCTACGTGCAGCCGCTGACGCTGGGCGTGGGCTACGCCAACATCACCACCGCGATCGGCGGCACGCTGGGCGTATCGGCCTTGCTGATGCTGTGCGTGGCCAAGCTCGCGTCGTGGTCTATCGCGCTGGGCAGCGGCACGTCCGGCGGCACGCTGGCACCGCTGTTCACCATCGGCAGCACGCTGGGCGGGGCGATCGGTCTGGCGGTGGCACAGGCGATGCCTTGGCTGCACGTGGATCCGCGGATGGCCGCGCTGGTGTGCATGGCGGCGATTTTCGCCGGCGCCTCGCGCGCGTTTCTCACCTCGGTGGTGTTCGCCTTCGAGACCACGCTGCAGCCGCACGGCCTGCTGCCGTTGCTCGGTGCCTGCGCCGCGGCTTACCTGGTGTCCGGCCTGATGATGCGCAACACCATCATGACCGAGAAGATCGTCCGCCGCGGCGTGCGGGTGCCGTCGGACTACAGCGCCGATCCGCTGGACCGCATCGCGGTGGGCGAGGCGTGCACGCGCGAGGTGGTGTCGCTGCGCGCCGACCAGGACATGGCCGATCTGCGCGCCTGGCTGGCCCGCGGCGAGGACGTCTCGCGCCACCAGGGCTTCCCCGTGCTCGACGGTGCCGGGCGCGCGATCGGCGTGCTGACGCGGCGCGACCTGTTCGATGGCCGGGTGCCCGACAGCGCACGCGTGGGCAGCCTGGTCACGCGTCCGCCGCTGGCCGTGCGCGAGGACCACAGCCTGCGCGAGGCGGCCGACCACATGGTCGCGGCCGACGTCGGCCGATTGATCGTGCTGGAGGCCGGCGAGTCGATGCGGATGGTCGGCTTCCTGACCCGTGGCGACCTGCTGAAGGCGCACGGCCAGCGCCTGCGCGAAGCGCGCGAGCGACGCCGTCACCTGCGTCCGGGACGATGAGGCCCGGCCCCGTCGTGTCGCGCAACTAGCGGCGTTCGGGAGCGTTTCCGGCCGGCCACGGGCCGCGGATGTGCGACTGGATCGCTTCCAGTGTCAGTCCGCGCGTTTCCACGCCGTGGCGCAGCAGCGTGATGCCGGCTGCCAGCATGGCCAGGGCGATGAGTCCGGCGGCGAGGGCAAGATGTTCGAACAGCCCGCCCACGCCGAGCAGGGCACCCAGGATGCCGCCGAACTTCGAGCTGGCGGCCACCACGCCCGAGCCGGTGCTGCGCAGGTGCACCGGGTAGATCTCCGCCGCGTAGGGGATCAGCATCGCGATGACCCCGCTGACGCTGACCAGCAGGCCCGCGGTGGCCAGCGTGATCAGCCACGCCTGGCGCACGGCGGCCAGATCCAGCGCGACGAACGCCAGCAACGCCAGCGTACTCAGGCCGATGAACAGCACCAGCGCACGCACCGTGCTCCAGCGGTGGTACAGCCACACCACCAGGGCGATCCCGGGCAGCGCGAACACCGCCGAGTCGGCCAGCAGCCGACTCGCGCCGGACGGGTCCACGCCCAGCTTCACCAGGTTCACCGGCAGCCACAGCAGAAAGCCGAAGTTGGCCAGCCCCCACGCCACCCCGCAGATGAGCAGCCCGCGGGTCAGCGCGCCGTGCTTTCCACGCAGCAGGTCGCGCAGGCCCAGCACCGCGTGCGGGTCATCCAGCACCGGCGCGCCGGGATGTTGCGGGCTGTCTTCCTCCACGTCGAAGCGGGCCGTACCGGCATAGCGCGCCAGCACGGCCCGCGCCTCCGCCCAGCGGCCCTGGCTGGCGAGGAACCGGGACGACTCGGGGATCCAGTGGTTGAGCACGATGATCACCGCGCCGGTGGGCAATCCCAGCAGCCACAGCGCGCGCCAGCTGTAGCCGGGTTCGAGCCAGGCCGCCGCGCCGGCAGCGAGCAGATAGCCGGCGGAGGTGCCGATACCGCCGAGCGCCACCAGCAGCCAGCCGCGGTGCGTGGCGGGAATGGCCTCGGCCATCAGCGTGAAGGTGATCGGCAGCAGGCCGCCGGCCGAGGCTCCCATCAGGAAGCACATCACCAGATTCCAGCCGAACGAGGGCATCGCGCCGCAGATGGCCGTACCCATGAACATCAGCGCCGACAGCAACATCGCCGACCGCCGCCCGAAACGATCACCGATCCAGCCCCAGGCGATCGAACCGAGCGTGGTGCCGGTCAGCGCCACCAGGGCGAGCAGCGCGCCGGTCTCCTTGCTGATGCCGTATTCGCGCGTCAGGCCGGGCATCACGAAGCCGAGCGTGGCCGGCTTCATCACGTCCACCGCCAGCGCCACCATCAGCACGCTGACCAGGGTCAGGTGTGCGCGATTGAGAGACACGCCATCGGCCAGATGGAACACGTGGTGGCGATGGCGTGCGCCGTCGTCCAGCGGACGCGGCGGTGCCAGCCCGTAGCCGGCCAGGCCCAGGCCCAGCGGGATCAGCGCCATGCCCAGCAGCATGCCGTCGGACATCGGCATGCCCGCCAGCCGGTAATGCATGGGCGCGGCCATCAGGTACATCGGCAGATGCAGCAGCACGCCCGCCACCAACAGCGCGCTGCCGAACCAGAAGGCGAGGGGATGATGGAACGCGATACTGCCGGTGCGCATGCGGGACTGGGTGGGGGCGAGCGGGGAGGCCGAGGCCATCGACAGGGCCCGGACGCGCAGCATGCCACACGGCGCGGTGCGGGAGCACACGCGAGGGCACGTCATGCACGTGCACATGCTGTCGCAGTCGTCCCCAGCGCGGCAGGCCGACAGCACCGGGCCATGCCAGAATTGCCGGCATGCCCGTTCCCGCACCGTCCGGTCCACGCCACGAGCCAGCATGCCGCATGCCGACGCAAGGCCCGGCGGGGCGATCGCTCGCCGTAATCCCGGTGGCGCACACGCTCGGCCGGTACCCGTATCCGTGGTGCAGGCGATGAATACCGCGGACGAACTGCGACGGCTCTCGGCGGCGCTGCGCAAGCTCCCGCACGATCGGCCGGGTGCCGCGCTGGTCACGCTGGTGCGGACCCAGGGAGCGGCCTTCCGCCGCATCGGCACGCGCATGCTGGTCCACGCGGACGGCCACGCCACGTGCGAGCTCGCCGGCGGCTGCCCCCAGCGCGACCTGGTGCTGCAGGCCTGCGAAGCGATCGCCTGCGGTGGGCCGCGGCTGGTCCGCTACGGCGAGGAGGGCGGGCTGGACCTGCTGATGGAAATGGGCTGCGGCGGCGAGCTGGAGGTTCACATCGAACCTCTGGCGCATGCGCGCGCCCGGCTCCACGCCGACATCCTCGACGCTTGCCTGCAGCGGCGGCAGGCGGGCTGGTTGGTCACCGTCTTTGCCCGGGACGGCGAGGCGGTGCCGGCGCGGCACTGGCTCCGCTTCGATGGCGACGAGGTGCGCGACGATCTCGACGTGCCCGGGCTGAGCGATGCCGTCGGCCAGGCCGTGCACGGCAGGCCCGATCGGCCTGCCTGCACGCAGGTGGACACGGCATCCGGTCGTCATGACCTGCTGATCGAGCCGGTGCAGCCGCCGCACGCGCTGGTGGTGATCGGCAGTGGTGCGGTCGCGCGCGCGCTGCTGCCGCTGGCCGATGCGCTGGGATGGTCGATCACCGTGGTGGACCACGACGGCGATCGGCTCGCCGCCATGCCGATGGTGCCGGGCTGCCGTCGCGTGCATGCCGCGCCGGAGGCGCTGGCGTCGCACGTGCCGCTCGACCGCTGGACCTCGGTCGTGGTGATGACCCATCACCTGGCCAAGGACATCGACTACCTGGCCGCCCTGCGCGATCGGCCATTGGCCTACGTGGGTCTGCTCGGCGCGCGCGGCCGGGTGGCCAAGGTCATCGCGGGCGCCGCGGCGCAGGCCATGGCCGTGCATGCCCCGGTCGGGCTCGACCTCGGTGCGGACGGTCCCGCGGAGATCGCGCTGGCGATCGTCGCCGAGATTCTCGCCGTGGTCCGCCAGCGCGCGGGTGGACCCCTGGGCGCCGTGGCGGGATCGGGGTCGTGATCCCGAGCGATCATCGCGGCCCGGTGATCGTGCTGCTGGCGGCAGGCGAGGGCCGCCGCTTCGGCGGCATCAAGCAGCTGGTCGAACTGGAGGGCGAGCCGATGTGCCGGCGCGTGGCGCGGCAGCTGCTGGCCAGCGGCCTGCCGCTGGTGGTGGTGACCGGCGCCCATGCCGACCGCGTCGAGTCGTCCCTCGCCGGGCTGCCGCTGCAGATCGTCCGCCACGGATCGTGGGCGCGCGGCCTCGGCAGCTCGATCGCGCACGGCGCACGACGCGTCCAGCACGACTTTCCCGGGGCCAGCGGCGCGCTGGTCTGCCTGGCCGACCAGCCGCTGCTCGATGCCGCCCATGTCGAGCGGCTGCTCGCCCGGCATCGCCATGCACCCGGGCGCCTGCTGGCCACGCGGCACGAGGGCGTCGGGGGCCCGCCGGTGCTGTTTCCCGCGGCATGGCTCGACGAGCTGGCCGGATGCGACGGCCCCGACGGCGCCCGACGCCTGCTGGCAAGCGCCGGCACGGACGTGGACCATCTGACGGTCGCCGAGCATCCGGATGTCGATACCCCCGAAGACCTGCGTCACGTGCGCGACCGGCTCGCCGTCCGACCGGCGGCGCGGACGGAGGAATGATCGCCACGGTCGGCGTACAGTAGGCCGATCGACCCGCCGGCCGGGCCCGCATCGACTGCATCCCGGCCGTCGTATCCATCGGTCAGACAACCCGGCAGAGGTGCGAACGCTATGGAACTCGTGATCAACGGCAAGACCTACCCGGTCGAGTCGGACGCGGACACGCCGCTGCTGTGGGTGATCCGCGACGAACTGGGCCTGACCGGCACCAAGTACGGCTGCGGCATCGCGCAGTGCGGCGCCTGCTCGGTGCTGGTGGACGGGGAGGTGATGCGCTCGTGCGTGACCCCGGTGCAGGGCGTGGCCGGACGCCACATCACCACCATCGAAGGCATCGAGGCCGACGATGTCGGCCGACAGGTGGTGGCGGCATGGGTCGAACACCAGGTACCGCAATGCGGCTATTGCCAGTCGGGGCAGGTCATGGCGGCCACCTCGCTGCTGCGAGCGACCGCACATCCCACCGACGATCAGATCGCGGCCACGATGACCAACCTGTGCCGTTGCGGCACCTACAACGCCATCCATGCCGCCGTCCATGACCTGGCTCGCGGCACCTTTGCCACCGCGTCGGCGGCGGATGCCGATGGCCTGGCCGGCCTTGCGATCGACGGGAGCCGCCCGTCATGAGCACACCGATCGAACCGACCCGCCCCGGCGAGGCCTTTCCCACCGGCGAGTGGCCGGCCAACATCTCGCGGCGGCGCTTCCTGCTGACCTCGGCCGGCGCCGCTGCGGGCGCCTTCGTGCTGGGCTTCGGGCTGCCGCTGGGCCGGGCGCGTGCCGCCGGCGCAGCAGGTGTCGCCCCCGGCACCCGGGTTCCGGCATTCCTGGAAATCCGTCCGGACAACTCGATCCGCCTGCAGAGCCCGTTCATCGAGGGCGGGCAGGGCGTCTTTACCGCGATGGCACAGATCGTGGGCGAGGAGCTGGACGCCGATCCCTCCACCTTCACCGTGGAATGCGCACCGCCCGGCCGTGATTACGCCGTCATGCCGCACGGCATGCGGATCACCGGCGGCAGCATGTCGGTGCGCAACGGCTATGCGCCGATGCGCCGGGTCGGTGCGCTGGCGCGGATGATGCTGCTGCAGGCGGCGTCCAGGCGTCTCGGCGTGCCGGTCGGCGAACTGACCACCGAGCCGGGCCGGGTCATCCACGCCGCCTCGGGGCGCTCGCTCGCCTACGGCGAACTGGCATCGCAGGCGCTGGATCTGCCGGTGCCCGATCCGGACAGCGTGAAGCTGAAGGATCCGGGCCAGTTCCGCTGGATCGGCAAGCCGGTCAAGCGCGTGGACGCGCTGGAGAAATCGACGGGC
>JAGWVM010000230.1 GCA_018970895.1 Lysobacteraceae bacterium
GAGTTCGCCCCGCATGTGGACGACGAGCGCGGTGTTGGAACCACGGGCATAGGCGTCCGGGCACTTTTGCGGCACGCAGCCCATGTAGATCTGCATGCCCGCGCGGAAATCGCGCAGGGTGGCCGGGCCGGCGCTGTCCACGGCGACCTTGTAGACCTCCGGCGCCTGGAGGAGGGCACGCGTCGCGAAATAACCGCCCCACGAGTGGCCGAAGACGCCCACGCGCCCCATGTCCATCCAAGGCCGAGTGCGCGCGATCTGACGCAGCGCGGCGACGTGGTCGGCGATCTCGCCTTGGCCGATGCGACCGTAGAACGTATTGGCGAAGTCGAGGCCACGTCCCGGCGTACCACGACCGTCGATCTCGACGGCGATGAAGCCGTCACTTGCGAGTGCCTGTCCAACCCAGTAGTTGTGATCGGCCTGCCAATGGGCCACGCCGTAATCCTGCGGCCCGCCGTAGGCCGACTCCACCACGGGATATCGCTTGCCCGCATCGAAATGGGCGGGCTTGAAGATCAGGCCGTGGATCGGCGTCCTGCCGTCGGCGGCCTTGACGATGAACGGCTCGACGGCACCTTGCCGAAAGTGTCCGAGCACGGCCTGCGCAGACCAGACCGTGCGCACCCGGTGCCCGTCCCGGCCGTAGATGTCCAGGGTCGGCGCGGCCTGCAGTCCGCCGTGCAGCAGTGCGAAGTATTGCCCGTCGCCGCGCATGCGGATCTGACCGAAAGCCGGTCCGTAGGCGATACGGCGCGACGCACCGTCCGCCAGCGACACGCCGAACAATGCGTCGAGGTAGGGCCTGTCCCGGTCGGCCTGGGCCACGTAATAGAGCATGTCGTGCCTGGCGTCGTAGGCCACCACGCGCTGCACCTCGGTCAACGGCGGGGTCAGCGCGCGCACCGGCTTGCCGTCGCGTGAATACAGGTACAGCCGCCGCCAGCCGTCACGTTCGGAGGTCCACACGAAGCGTCCATCGGGCAGCATCGTTACGTAGTGCAGATCCGTCAGCTCAGGCGCATAACCGCGCACGAACAGGTAGCTCTGCGAGCCGTCGATATGGGTAGGGGTGTGCTCGGACAGCAATGTGGTCATGCTGCCGTCGGTGGCGTCCACACGGATGAGGTCCAGCTGCTTCATCAGGCGCGTGGTCGCCATCAGGTACAGATAGCGGCTGTCCGGACTCCAGCTCACCGGGTGCAGGTAGGCGAACGCCGGGTCGAGATGGATCGTCGACACCTTGCCCGTGCGCCGATCGGCGATGACCAGCGTCTGGCGCACGAGGGGATCGCCGACGCGGCTGTAGAGCCAGCGCGTGACGGGCTGGTCCGCGGCGCTCCAGTCCACCAGCGGGATGGTCGGCACCTTGTCCTCGTCCATGCGTCGCAGCGCCAGGTCGCGGCCGTCGGGCGACCAGCGGGCGCCGAGCACCTCGTAATGGTCGCCGGGGGTGCCATCCCGCGTCAGCGCAACCTCTGCCCCCTCCCCGGAGGCGGGGCGTACATAAAGGTTGCCGTCGCGCGTGCCCGCGAACCATGCGCCGTCGGGCGAGGGCACTTCGCGGGTTGGCGGGCTGTAGCTGAAGATGCCCGGCGCGACGACGCGCGGCTCGGGGATGTGCGGAAGCTGTGCAGCGACTGCTGCCCGGCCCGTCTGCGGATCGAGCGCGTGCATCTGCGGCTTGCCGTCGACCCGCTCCACCCAGCCCAGGTCACCGTTGGCCAGCCAGTGCCAGGTCGGCATCGTGCTCATGAGCGCTTCCGCCATGTCGCCTGCGGCGAAGGTCGTGACCTTTGCATCCCGATGGCCATTCGCCACCGCGTGGGCGACGGCAACCGGGCTCATGCACAGCGTAGCCAGCGCCACCACCAGGTGGCCGGCGAGGATGTTCCGATAAGGACTGCGCGCGTTACGCATCAACCAACCCTCCATGTCCACCGTTGCCGGGAACGTCGCCCCATGCGCCACCGGGGCACCGGCGACGGCCCGAGGCGCGCGCTACCACGCCGCGGGCGGAGCACTGATGTGTCTGTGCCGGAACGGAGTCGACGACCCTCCGGCGCACCGGATGGCACTGCATCGGCCTGCCGTACCATCCACGCCATGGAAGCCGATCCGTCGAGGGCAAACATCCCCAGCCCTTGCTATATTCCAGCGGGGAGGTGGACTGGCATTGACCCGGTTGCCCACAACCGTCGGGGCTCCACCGCGCGGGCTGACATGCAGCGCGGCCTTCGCCTTGCACCCGCCTGCCCCACGGACCGCGCGATGAATCACGCGACCTGCCAGCGCAAGGCCGAGGCCCGCATCAGGCAATTGTGCTGCCTGGGGCTGGGCAGCGAAGCGGTGGTGCCAGCGCTGCTGCGCGAACTCCACGCGCTGGTTCCATCACACAGCAACGGCTTTTACTGGGCCGGTGCCAACGGACGCGTCAGCAACGCGTACAACGAGATTCCCGAAGCGCAGTCGATTGCGCAGCTCTATGTCAGGGATGCCTACAACACCGGAAAGCGCGAGGTGACAAGGTCGCTCGGCGAAGCCGTCCAGCGCGAACACGGCGTGGTGCGGGACTGGCAAACCCTCAAGGTCTCCAGACGCGATTTCTACCGCAGCGATTTCTACAACCTGCTGCTGAGGCCGCTGGGCTACGGCCGCCTGCTGCGGCTGGTGCTGCGCGGGCCATCAGGGCGGTGCGGCGTCCTGCAGCTGCAGCGTCAGCTCCGCGATCCGGACTTCACCGACCGGGACGTGGAGCGGCTTTCGAGCATCGAGCCCTTCCTGGTCCAGGCGCTGACGTGGCGTGAAGGCGTGCGTGCCGAGCTGCTGGTCGACAGCGGCGAATACGGCATGCTGATCGCCGATGGAAACGGCAGGCTTCTGGCCATGTCGCCGCAAGGGCGCCAGCTGCTGCACCTGGCGTGCCACCCGCGCATGGAGACGGGTCGCGAGGCCACCCTGCCGACGCACCTGCCGCCGGCGATCGCCGCCATCTGCATGCGACTGCTTCAACTCCACGCACGCGGAGACGTCGCGCAAGCGCCGGTGGTCAGCCACGACAATGTGTGGGGACGTTTCGTGTTCCGCGGCCACCTGCTCGACGGACCTGCCGACCCGACCGGAATGATCGGAATCAGTGTGCATCGCGAAGTGCCATTGCCGATACAGCTCGT
>JAGWVM010000079.1 GCA_018970895.1 Lysobacteraceae bacterium
TGTGGCCCCCGTCGCCATCCGCCGAAGCCCGTTCCCTCACCCCGATGCCCGGAGCCCAAGCATGAGCCTCGCCGTTCTCGATCCCGTCGCGCCTGCCGAGACTGCGCCCGCGCGCGTCGAGGCATCCGTCGATGCCGCCATCGACGCGGTCTGCACGCGGCTCGCGCCGCTCTGGCCGCTCGAGACCTTCGTCGCCGTCAATCCGTTCCTCGGCTTCGTCGATCGCCCGTTCGAAGACGCCTGCGCGGAGCTTCGGCGGCTCGTCGGCATCGACATGTTGCCGACTGCGGACGCGGGATCCTCGGACCCGCTCGCGCGGCCCCGGCCTCTCGACGCCCGCACGGCATTCATGATCGACGAGATCTCCCGCTGGTGCGCCGCCTATTACGACGACGGCCAGGCCGTCTGGCGGGCGCCCTCGCGCCATCTCGGCCTCTATGCCGGCTGGAAGGCGGCCATGGTCCACGACCGCAACGCCGAAGCCATGGGCATCGCCGGCTTCCGCGCGACGGTCGCCGCAGCGCCCGCCGATGCCCGCGCGGCGATCGCGGGCGTCGTCGAAGCACTCGACATCCCGGCAGACGAGGTCGAGGATTATCTCTTCCGCGCGCTGTTCGATGTGCGCGGCTGGGCCGCCTATGCGCGCCAGAGACTCTGGGTCGCCGCGCTGCACGGCGGCACGAACGACGATCTCGTCGATCTCCTCGCCGTCCGCGTCGTCTGGGACCGGGCGCTCGCCCGATCGCAGCGATCGGCCCCGCGCGCCCCGCGCACCGCCGTGGCCGCCGCGAGCGACGCGGCGATCGCCGACGGTCTCGGACGGCTCACCGCGCTCGAAACCACCTATCAGCGAAACCTCTTCGCGGCGCTCGGGCGCGCCGACGCCTCGCCGCGTGCCCGACGGCCGGCCTTGCAGGCCGCCTTCTGCATCGACGTGCGCTCGGAAGTGTTCCGCCGCGCGCTGGAGGCCGCCCTGCCCGGCGCGCAGACGCTGGGCTTCGCCGGCTTCTTCGGCATGCCGATCGCTTTCGTGCCGTTCGGCCGCGACGCCGGCCGCGCCCAGTGCCCTGCGCTGCTGGCGCCGCCGCTCACCGTGCACGAGCAGCCCAAGGGCAGCTCCGACCGCGAGCGCGCGGAGCGGCTCACGCAGCTGCGCACGCGCAACCTGCGCGGTGCCGGCTGGCAGGCGTTCAAGCGCGCCGCGGTGGCCTCGTTCGCCTTCGTCGAGAGCGTGGGCCTGATGTACGCCGCGCGCCTGCTGATGGACGGCTTCGGACTGACCAGGCACGCCCCGCAGGGCCGCACCCGCGATGACATGGCACCCGAGCTGCCGTCCGCCGACACCCGGCTGGAGCTGGCCACGAACCTGCTGCGCGGCATGTCGCTCACCGAACGCTTCGCGCGGCTGGTGCTGCTCGCCGGCCACGGCGCCAGCAGCACCAACAACCCCTACGCCAGCGGACTGGACTGCGGCGCCTGCGGCGGCCACAGCGGCGACGCCAACGCACGGCTGGCCGCGCGCGTGCTCAACGACATCGACGTGCGCGCGGGCCTCGCCGCCCGGGGCATCGCGATTCCCGCCGACACGGTGTTCGTGGCCGGCCTGCACGACACCACCACCGACGCGCTCACCCTGTATGACCGCGACGCCGTGCCGGCCAGCCACGCCGACGACCTCGCCCGCCTCGAGCAGGCGCTGGCCGAGGCCGGCGCCATCACCCGCGCCGAGCGCGCCGCGCGACTGGGCCTGGACGCCTCGCCGGAGGGCCTGCGCGACCTGCTGGCGCGCAGCCAGGACTGGAGCCAGACGCGCCCGGAATGGGGCCTGGCCGGCTGCGCCGCGTTCATCGCCGCGCCGCGCGAGTCCACCCGCGCGCTCGACCTCGGCGGCCGCGCGTTCCTGCACGACTACAGCTGGGCGCAGGACACCGAAGGCCGCGTGCTGGAGCAGATCATGAGCGCGCCGATGGTGGTCGCCAGCTGGATCAACCTGCAGTACTACGCCTCCAGCGTGGACAACGACGCCTTCGGCAGCGGCAACAAGACCCTGCACAACGTGGTGGCGGGCCTTGGCGTGATGGAGGGCGCCGGCGGCCACCTGCGCAGCGGCCTGCCCTGGCAGTCGGTCTCCGACGGCACCGCACTGGTGCACGAGCCGCGCCGGCTCACCGCGGTGCTGGCCGCGCCGGTCGAGGCGATCGAGCGCGTGCTGGCCAGACAAGCCGGGGTGCGCGAGCTGGTCGAGCACGGTTGGCTGCACCTGTTCGCGCTGCCGCCCGGCGGCGAGGGCCTGCAGCGCCGCGGCGCCGACGGCCGCTGGGAACGCTTCGCGTGAGCGTCGCCGGCGCACGCCGGCTCGGCGGCCACCTCGACGCGCTGGAGAACGAGGCGATCCACATCCTGCGCGAGGGCGTGGCGCAGGCGCAGCGGCCGGTGCTGCTGTTTTCCGCCGGCAAGGATTCGACCGTGCTGGCCCACCTCGCGGTACGCGCGTTCCATCCCGCGCCGCCGCCGATGCCGCTGCTGCACGTCGACTCCACCTGGGAGTTCCGCGAGCTGCTGGCGTTCCGCGACGCGTTCGCGCGGGCGCACCGCTTCGAGCTGCACGTCCATGCCAACGAGGCCGGGCGCGCCGCGGGCATCAACCCGTTCGACCACGGCGACGCCTACACCACCGCGATGCGCACCGACGCGCTGAAGCAGGCGCTGGATCGCGGCCGGCACGACGTGGTGTTCGGCGGCGCGCGCCGCGACGAGGAACGCACCCGCGCCAAGGAACGCGTGTTCTCGGTGCGCAGCGCCACCCACGCGTGGAACCCGCGCCAGCAGCGACCAGAGCTGTGGAACCTCTACAACACGCGGCTCGCGCCGGGGCAGTCGCTGCGCGCCTACCCGCTGTCCAACTGGACCGAGATGGACATCTGGTACTACGCGCTGCGTCGCGAGCTGGCGCTGGCGCCGTTGTACTTCGCCGCGCCGCGCCCGGTGGTCGAGCGCGACGGCGGCCTGCTGGTGGTGGACGATCCGGCGCGGATGCGGCTGGCGCCGGGCGAGACCGTCACGCATCGCCCGGTGCGCTTCCGCACACTGGGCTGCTGGCCGGTGACCGGAGCGATCGCCTCGGACGCGCGCGACCTGCGCGCGGTGATCGCCGAAACCGCGCGCGCCAGCGGCTCGGAGCGCCAGGGCCGACTGGCTGATCGTGAAGGCGCCGGCAGCCTCGAACAGCAGAAGCTCGAAGGCTACTTCTGATGACCGGCGTGGCACCTTCGCTGCGCGGCGAGACCGCGGTGCTGGCCACCATGCACGGCAAGCAGCGGGCGATCGCGCCGCTGCTGGCGCACTTCCTCGGCCTGCGCGTGGTGGTGCCGGAGGACTTCGACACCGACCGCTTCGGCACCTTCAGCCGCGACGTCGCGCGCACCGGCACGCCACTGGAGACGGCGCGGGCAAAGGTCGCCGCCGGCTTCGCGCGCGTCCCCGACGCGCGCCTCGGACTGGCCAGCGAGGGCAGCTTCGGGCCGCATCCGCAGGTGCCCTTCGTCAGCTGGGGCAGCGAGCTGGTGGTGCTGGTCGACCGCGCCACCGGGCTGGAGCTGGTCGGTCGCCACGAGGCGCCGGCCCGGCACTTCGCCCATGCGCAGGTGGACAGCGTCGACGCGGCGCTGGCTTTCGCCGCGCGCGTGGGCTTTCCCCGCCAGGGCGTGATCGTGATGGGCGTCGAAAACGACCAACCTTCACCCGCAGTCGCGCTGGCCAAGGACGCGCACGACGACGACACGCTCATCGCCGCGGTGCGTCGCGCGCTGGCCGCCTGTGGCGCCGCCTCGCTGGAAACCGACATGCGCGCCCACCGCAATCCGCAGCGCATGCGCTGCATCCGCCGCGCCACGGTGGACCTGCTGCGCGCGTGGCGCAGCCCCTGCCCGGCCTGCGCGCGGCCGGGCTTCGTGGTCTCCGCCCGCCTGCCCGGCCGGCCCTGCGGCGGGTGCGGCGCGCCGACCCGGCAGGTGCTGGCCGACGAGCGGCGCTGCGCCGGCTGCGGCCACCTGGAACGACACCTGCGCCACGACGGTCCGGCCGATCCCGCGCACTGCGACGCCTGCAACCCCTGACGCACCCCCCGGACTTTTTCCGCCGGACGCGGGACACTATGCGTCTTCGATTCCCCATCCCTGCACGAGGAACGGCCCATGAGCACGGACCGACTGGACATCGTCCGCCCCGACGACTGGCACCTGCACCTGCGCGACGGCGAGGCGCTGGCCTCGGTGGTCGGCTACACCGCGCGGCGCTTCGCCCGCGCCATCGTGATGCCCAACCTCAAGCCGCCGGTGACCAACGCGGCGCAGGCGCTGGCCTACCGCGAGCGCATCCTCGCCGCGGTGCCCGCGGGCATGACGTTCGAGCCGCTGATGACGCTGTACCTTACCCGGCAGACCACGCCGGAGGACATCGTCGCGGCCAAGGCCAGCGGCCAGGTGTTCGGCGTGAAGTTCTACCCGCAGGGCGCCACCACCAACTCGGCCGCCGGCGTGTCCGATCTTGCCACCGTCTACCCGGTGCTGGAGGCGATGGAACAGGCCGATCTGCCGCTGCTGGTGCACGGCGAGGTGACCGACCCGGCGGTGGACGTGTTCGATCGCGAGAAGACCTTCATCGACCAGCACATGGTGCCGCTGCGCGCGCGCTTCCCGAACCTGCGCGTGGTGTTCGAGCACATCACCACCGCCGACGCCGTGCAGTTCGTGCAGGCGCAGGACCGGCACGTGGCCGCCACGATCACCGTCCACCACCTGCTGCTCAACCGCAATGCGCTGTTCGACGGGGGCGTGCGCCCGCACCACTACTGCGCGCCGGTGCTCAAGCGCGAACAGCATCGCCAGGCGCTGCTGGCCGCGGCGACCGGCGGCGACGCCCGCTTCTTCCTCGGCACCGACAGCGCGCCGCACCCGCGAGAAGCCAAGCTGGCCGACTGCGGCTGCGCCGGCATCTTCACCGCGCACGCGGCGATCGAGCTGTACGCCGAGGCGTTCGAGGAAGCCGGCAAGCTGGAACACCTGGAAGGCTTCGCCAGCTTCCACGGCCCGGACTTCTACCGCCTGCCGCGCAACACCGAACGGCTGGTGCTGGAGCGCCGCGCCTGGACCGTGCCGGACACCGTGCCGCTTGGCTCGAGCGTGTGCGTGCCGATGCGCGCCGGCGGCCGGGTGGCGTGGTCGATCGCCGAGGGCGCATCGGCCTGATCCACCGGCGCGGCTGCGACCGGGCCGGGCCTGCTCAGGCGGGGATCACCCGGCCGGCCAGCAGCGGCGCCAGCGGCTCGGGGCGGTGCAGCAGGTAACCCTGGGCGAAGTCGATGCCCAGCGCCCGCACGCCGGCCAGTTCTTCCGGCGTCTCCACCGCCTCGGCAATGGTGCGTACGCCCAGCACCTGGGCCACGCCGCAGAAGCTGCGCATCGACACCATGTCCAGCGGGTTGCTGGCCATGCCGTGGGTGTACTGGCCGTCGATCTTCAGGAAATCCACCTGCAGGCTGTGCAGGTAGCCGAACGAGGCCACGCCGGCACCGAAGTCGTCCAGCGCCACGCGCACGCCGCGTTCACGCACCGCCTGCAGGAAGGTCCGGGCGACGGCGAGGTTGGTGATCGCGGCGGTCTCGGTGATCTCCAGGCACAGCAGGCCCAGATCGAACGTCGCCCGCTCCATCTGCCCGCGCACGAACGCATGGAACGCCGGATCCCCCACCGACAGGCCGGACAGGTTCACCGCCACGGTGGAACCCGCAGGCAGTGCATGGTGGTGCGCGGCGAGCAGCTCGAACACGCGCTGCACCACGTACCGGTCCACCCGGTTGATCAGCTGGAAACGCTCCGCCGCCGGCAGGAACTGCCCCGGCGCAATCAGGCTGCCGTCCTCGTCACGCATGCGCAGCAGCACCTCCAGGTGCAGCCCGTCGGCGGTGTCGCGCAGCGACAGGATGCGCTGGCCGAACAGCTCGAACAGGCCAAGGTCCAGCGCCTTCTCCACCCGCACGCTCCAGGCCGTCTCGCCCGCACGCAGCTGGATCGCCTCGTCGGCGGGGCTCCAGCGGTGGTAGCGGTTGCGGCCGGACTCCTTCGCCGCGCGGCAGGCACTGTCGGCGGCGTTGATCGGATCGGTCGCGTCGTTGGTGGCGGCGATGCCGATGCTGGCGCCCACCCGGAACACCTGTCCGCTGGCGGCCACGAAGCGATAGCGGTCGATCGCATCGCACATCGCCTGGGCGATCTTCTCGGCCTTGTCCACCGGGCAGTGCTCGAGCAGCACCGCAAACTCGTCGCCGCCCAACCGGGCGACCAGGTCACGGCTGCGCACCTGGCCCTCGATCAGTGACGCCACCTGGCACAGCAGCAGGTCACCGGCGGCGTGGCCGGCCACGTCATTGACCAGCTTGAAGTGGTCCAGGTCGATGAAGAACACCATGTCCACGCGCCCGTCGGGAGCGCCGCGCTGGATGGCGTAGCGCAACCTGAGCTCGAACTCGTGACGATTGGCCAGGCCGGTTAGCGGGTCGTGTCGCGCCCGCTCGGACACCTCGCGCTGCAGCGCGCGTGCCTCGGTCACGTCGTGGAACACGAGAATGCCGCCGATCACCCGACCCTGGGTGTCGCGGATCGGCGCAGCGGAATCCTCGATGCCGTACTCGGTGCCGTCATGGCCGACCAGCACGGTACTGGCCGACAGGCCGACGATCCGGTTCTCCCCGATCGCCAGCAGCAGCGGATTGTCCACCGGATGCCGGGTCTCTTCGCCGATCAGCTGCATCACTTCGGCGATCGGTCGCCCGAAGCAGGTCTCGGGGGTGCAGCCGATCATGGCGGCCGCCACCGGGTTGAACCAGGTCACGCGCGCCTGCGCATCGGTGGTGACCACCGCGTCGCCGATGGAGTCGAGCGTGACGCGGAGCAGTTCGCGGCTTTCGTGCAGCGCGAGCTCGTCGCGCTTGCGCCGGGTGATGTCCTGCAAGGCGCCGGTCAAGCGCACCGGCTGGCCGTTTTCATACTCCACCACCCCCATCGAACGCACCCACAGCGAACGCCCCAGGCGGGTGACAAACGGCAACTCCAGGTCCCAGCTCTCGCCGGTCTTCATGGCGTGGTCCACCGCCGCCTGCAGGGCCGGACGCACGTGGCGCGGAAAGAATGCGTAGGCCTCGTCGATGGTGGCCTGATAGCCATCGGGCACCTCGTGAATGCGGCAGGTCTGCGCCGACCAGACCAGCTGCTGCGTGCGCAGGTCGAGCTGCCAGCCACCCACGCCTGCAGCGCGACCGGTCTGCTCGAGGAAGCCCATGGCCTCGCGAAGCGCCGCCTCGTCGCGCCGACGACGGGTGATATCGGACTGGATCACCACCAGGCCCGTGGTGGCAGCCAGCGGACCGGTGTACGGCTGGATTTCCACTTCGGTAACGGTTTCGCGACCGTCGGCGCCAACCATGCGGGCTTCCCCGTGCCAGCCACTGCGTGCGGCGATCAGCCGGTCCAGCAGTCGGTCGCCGTCGGCCTCGTCGGGATGAAGGTACGCCGATAGCGGCCGCCCCAGCGCCGCGTCTCCGGGCTCGCCGGAAAGGTGGGCAAACGCCGGATTGACCCACAGCAACATGCCGTCGATGTCGGTGATGGCGATGGCGTCGTGGGTCAACCTGCCGACCGCGGCGAGCCGCGCGTTGTCAGCAACCATGCGCCGGGCCAGATCGGCGGCGCGGAACGAGCGCAGGATCCATTCGGCAACCAGCAGCGCCGTCAGCAGGGTGACCAGCGCGCCACCGAGGCGGATCGTGCGCGGCAGATCGGTCGCCAGGGCGGTACGCTCCAGCGCCGGCAGACTCGCCACCGTCGTGGAAAAAGCCCGGTGGCCGAACTGGAAGTCGGTCTGCACGCGGTAAAGCGGCCGATGGCCGGGCGGCATCGGATCGGCAGACAGCCGTACGTCGGACGAACCGGTGCGGTCGTCGAGCGAGACTGCCGCCAGCCCGCTGGCCGCTCCCAGTTCGTCCAGCGCGCCGGGATAGCTCACGGCCGCGTACACCAGCCCGAGCAGGCGACGGTCCTTTCCCGGCCCGTCCGGGGCGTAGGCCGGCAGCAGGTAGAGTGCGCCCCAGGTCGCCGGGCCGGTCTGCAGCAGATGGATCGGCGCCGTCACGACCAGCTCGCCGGTACGCAGGGCCTGCTCGACGGCGGCCCGGCGGGGGGCGTCGCTGCCGACATCGAATCCCAGTGCCGCGTCATTGCCGGCCAGGGGCTCGACCGAACGGATCACGTAATGCGTGTCGTGACGCCCGGCGTCGCGGAGCTGGAATGCCCCGTGATAGGCGGCGCGGGTGTGCTCCAGGAAAGCCGGCAGATCGGCGTCCGGCACGATCCGGATGAAGCCGAAACCGAGCACGCCGGGGAACTCGCGCGGCAGGTCCCGCACGGCGACGGCCTGGCGGAATTCGTCCACGGTGGGCACCCGGCCGAGTGCCGCCAGCGTGCTGCGCAATCCGCTCAGCCCGTAGCGGGGCATGGTGATGCGCCGGATCGTGGCGCTGCGCATCTGCAAGGCCAGCCGATCGAAATTGGCGCGCCCCCGGGACACGGCCTCCTGGCGGGCACGGTCGGCGTAGCGCTCGGTCAGCACGCCGCCGACCAGAAGCACAAACGCCGCCACGAGCGCGGCTGCCCACCATGCCTTCGCCCGATGGCTCACGGATGTCGACCCCGCGACCGGGTGGCGTGTGCCCTCGTTGCAAGGGGTCCTGACGGATGGATGCCCACGAACCTGACCTCACCGGATGCGCCAACTATCGTCACGCATCCTGCGCCGCTTGAACCCCCGAAGCGCCGCCCCGGCGATCAGGCCGGATCCAGCGCACTCCAGCCTACCTCAGGCAGGCACTCGAAGCCGGGGGGGGCGAACAGGAAACCCTGGAACAGGCCGATCCCCATCGCGCGAAGCAGGTCGAACTCGGCGCGGGTCTCCACCCCCTCGGCGATCACCTCGATGTGCAGCGCCTGGCAGACGCCCAGGATCCCCCGCACGATCGCCTGGCGCACCGGATCGGCATCGATCGCGCGCACCAGCGCCATGTCCAGCTTGATGATGTCCGGCTGGAATTCGGCCAGCAGGTTCAGCCCGGAATAGCCGGCGCCGAAATCGTCGATCGCGGTCTTGAACCCCTGCCGCTTGTACTCGCGGATGATGCTCTTCAGGTGCTCCTTGTCGACCAGTTCCTCGTTTTCGGTGATCTCGAAGATCAGCCGCTCGGTGGGAAAGCCGAAGCGTCGCGCGGCCTCCAGCGTGGCGCGGATGCAGGTGGCGGCCTGGTAGACCGCGTTGGGCAGGAAATTGATGCTGACGAAACACGGCATGGCCAGCCTGGACGCCAGCTCCACCGCCTTGACCCGGCACGACTGGTCGAACACGTAGCGGTTGTTCGTCGTGACCAGCGGCAGGATCGTTTCCGCCCCCTCGCCCTTGAGCCCGCGGATCAGCGCCTCGTAGGCGAACACCTTGCGCTCGCGCACGTCGACGATCGGCTGGAACGCCATGGTGAAGTCGAACGGCAACTCGCTGCCGGGCCGGCAGGCGTTGCAGGGAGGCACGGCGGGTGTTTCAGGGGTCACGGCAGCGGTTTGGCGAGAGCGGGAGTCCAGCATAAGCGCCTCCTGCGCCCGTCGCCAAACCGGGGGGCGCATCCGTACGGCTACCGGACGAACATGCTGCAGCCGCCGCACCGTGCCCGCCACCGCCCGGCAAGATGCCGGGCGATATCGGTCACAACGCCTGCCACCGCTTCCAGTGGTTGCACATCGCGCGCGGCGCCATCTGGGTGCGGTGGGTGGTGGACACCGGGTTCGCACAGGCCGCGGTCTTCAGCGCTCCCTCGAAGGTGACGTGGCCGGCCGGCTCGTAGCGGCGCTCGCCCGTCCAGAAGTCGCAGGTGAAGCACTGGGTGACGCCGGCGGGTTGGGTTTCCATGCGGGGGCTCGCTGTAAGGGAACGGGGAGGTGAAAGCAGAGACATGACTGGAGGAGCGGCGGCGCATCGAACACCCCTGCATGCATGCCTTGGTCGCTGGCGCGATACGCGCTGCGGGTGCCGTTGGATCCTCGCCGGTCGCGCCGACCGGTCGCTGCAGTGCGTTCCGCGGCCGGGCGCGACCCGGCCTTCGGGGCGGGGCGCGCACGTCATCCGAATAGATCCCGGCGCGTGTCCAGTGATGGCGGACCGGTCCGCGAGCACGGGGGCCCGCCCTTTCGCCGCCCCCCCCCTGGAACGCGACCCACGAGCCGGGTGGTCAGGGCACCGCCGCGGCGAATTGTGCGTAGAGGTCGCCCGGCAGCGGCGATTCGAGCGCCCACCGCACGGCCATCGGCCGCTCGCCCTCGTGCGACACATAGCGTGCCGGCCCGAGGAACCAGAACGCCCGGTCCGTGGCACGCAGTCGCGCGAACAGCAGGACGATGCTGTCACGCACCACGTGCTGCCGGTAACGCAGGCCGGTCTCGCTCGCTTCGCGGGTGGTGGACTGGCTCTCCCAATGGATCAGACCGGGGCTGATCGCGTAATCGCGGTAACGGGTCGTCGGCGAAAAACGGTCCCCGGATTTGTCCAGCGTGAAGGCGAACACGTCCGCGCGCTCCTCCGGCAGCCAGCGCACGCCCTCGCGCCAGGCGGGCACCGTCGCCATATCGGCCGGCCCGAGAGCGGCCAGCAGCTCAAGTCGCGTGTAGCGTGCGTGCAGTTGCAGCGGCACCTCGGGGCGGCAGGCTAGCGCGGCGTGCAGGTGATCGATGCGCGCGGACAGCACCTCGAGCAGCTCCACCAGCTCGGCCAGCACCTGGGGGTGCTGCCAGAGCAGGTCGATGGCAGCGTCCAGTGTGCGGCAGGGGCCAGGCAACTCGGTGGCCAGCGAAGCCGCCAGCATGTGCAGCAGGCGTCGCCCGCGCAGCCCCAGCGAGGCTCCCTGCGGCGGACGTGGCAGCACGGCCCAGCCGCGCCAGGCGACAAGCCGCGCTTCGTCGTCCACATGCAACAAGCGTCCAAGCGCGCGGCGAAGGATGCGCTCATGCGGACCCGCCGGCAGGAGGGACACGCCACCCGCGGCGAGCAGATCGGACCAGCTGCGGCCGCCGGCATAGATGTCCTCCAGCGGGATGCCCGAGCTCGCGATGAACCGCGCGAGCGTGGGACGATCGCCTTCATCCGCCACGCGGCGAAGCTCCGCGGCGCGGGCCGCGAAGGTATTGGGAAGGCTCTCACGCAGGTTACGCAGCACCTCGGCCGTCGCCACGGCATCGAGCTGCATGTGGCAGCCGCTGGGCAGGAACGGGAAACCCTGCTCCACCTGCCGCACAAGCTGGACACGGCTGCCACCGAGCAAGGCACCGAGGCGTCGCTGGAACTGGAACTCCTTGCGATGGCGACCCACGAAATCCAGCACGGTGCAGACCGCCTTCCCCTCGTGCCGCCGCAATCCGCGACCCAGCTGCTGCAGGAACAGCGTCGCGCTGTCCGTGGGCCGCAGCAGAAGCAGCGTATCGACGCCGGGTACGTCGACGCCTTCGTTGAACAGGTCGACCGTGAAAACCGCGCGCAGCACGCCCGCCTGCAGATCACGAAGCGCCTGCTCCCGTACGACCATCGGCGTCTCGCCGGTCACCGCCAGCGCGGCCATGCCGGCGTCCGAAAAGTGTCGTGCCATGGCCTGCGCGTGGCGCACCGACACGCAGAAGCCGAGCGCGCGCATCCGTGCCGGGTCGGGCACGGTGTCGAGCACACGCTGGATCACCAGTCGCGCCAGCACGTCGTTGCCGGTTATCAGCCGTTCCAGTTCACCGATGTCGTAGCCACGCCCGCGCCGCCAGCTGATCCCGGTGAGGTCAGTGCCATCGCTGATGCCGTAGTAGGCAAACGGGCACAGACGCTGCTGGTCGATCGCGTCCCACAAACGCAGTTCGGCCGCGATGCGGTGACCGAACCAGTGCAGGATCGGCTCGCCATCGCCGCGCTCGGGCGTGGCCGTAAGACCGAGCAGCTCGCGCGGAGCGAGGTGTTCGAGCAAGCTCGTGTAGGTACTGGCGGCGGCATGGTGGAATTCGTCGATCACCACTACGTCGAAGTGATCGCGGGCCATGTGCTTCAGTCCACTGGCAGCCAGCGACTGGATCGATGCGAACATATGCTCGAACCGCTGCGGGCGTTGCCCGTCCACCCACAACTCGCCAAAGGCGGCATCACGCAGCGCGTGCCGAAACGTCGACACGCCCTGCGCGAGGAGCTCCTTGCGATGTGCAACAAACAACAGACGCGCCCGTGGCAGAAGTGCGCGCAGCCGCTGATAGTCCAGCGCCGCCATCACGGTCTTGCCGGTGCCCGTGGCGGCCACAAGCAGGTTGCGATGCCAGCCGCGCAGGCGCGACAGCGCCAGCAACTCCAGCAGTCGCGACTGGAACGGTTCCGGACGCAGCTCCACCGAGCTGAGCACATAGCCCCGCTCGCCGGAGGTATCCATGCGCGTCTGCGCACGGAACTCGCCGGCATCGAACGCGCGAAAGTCGTCGTGGCACCAGTAGCTCTCGAACACTGCGTCAAACTTCTCGATCACGTCCGGATTGCGCGCGCCAGCCACGCGAACGTTCCACTCCAGCCCGGTGACCTGCGCGGAGTGCGTGAGGTTGGACGAACCGATGTAGGCCGTCGAGTAGCCGGAAGCGCGATGAAACAGCCAGGCTTTGGCATGCAGCCGGGTGATCGAGGTGTCGTAGGACACACGGATCTGCGCGCCTAGCGCGGCCAGGGCCTCCAGCGCAGCCAGTTCGGTCGATCCGGTGTAGGTGGTGGTCAGCACGCGCAAGGGGCGCCCTTGCTCGCAGTGGCGACGCAGCAGGTCGAGCATCGGACGGATGCCGGTCTGTCGCACGAAGGCCATGATCACGTCGATGCGGTCGGCCGACGGTATCTCGGAGGACAACTGAAAGCCCACGCGGGGTTCACCCGGAGCATGGGTCAACAGCGTGGTGTCGAGCAGCGGCGTAGCCGGCAGCGGAAGCGGGTCAGGCGTACCATCCGGTCGCCGGGCCAACAGCGCGCGCAATACCTGGGCCGCCTCGTGTGGCCGGTCGGCGGCGTCCACGCCGCTGCGCTCGTGCTGCTCAAGCAGCGCGACCACATCGCGGGCAAGCGCCACGCCCAGGCTGGCGCGCTGGCGCGTGGGCAGCGCATCCACCACCTGCCGCAGCAGCCTGCCGAGGTAGAACGCGATGCGGTCGGCGGCCTCGTCGTCGTGGAGCGGTCCCCGCTCGACCACGTGCTGCGCACCCACGGCATGTAGCCGCTCGTCAAGGCCCAGCGTCAGCAGTTGCTCATACAGACCCGGCAACAAATCAGCCACGCGAGACTCCCCCTGTGGATCCGACGCATCAACACGTCATCCGTTGCTCGGGGAGTCTATCGGCCTGACCGCGGCGTACCCAAGGCAGCGAACCTGCTGCAGGAGGGACCACAAGCAGCGACTTGGCAGGAGGAAATGGCGCGCCCGGAGGGATTCGAACCCCCGACCCTTCGGAATGCAAGACGAGACCGGGTTTCTAGTACCAGCAAATCCCCTCGTATGCGACAAAGGTATATAAATCAATGATCACCAGTCACATCGTCTGAGCGGATTTTGGTGATCTTTCCGAGCGCGCGGGACATGATTTGCTCGTGGCATTTTGTACATTTTGCTCTCTGAGCGAGTAGTGGCCTCCTCGCATAAGAGGACCGAGGTCGTTCGGTGCCGTTGCCGACTGGATGGCGATATATCGCGTCGGGCCATCGTCAAGCCGCTCGTAGAGTACCCTCTGTGCGCAGCATCTCGACATCGGGGCGGTTCGGATCAAAGACCTGACCGCAATGCCTAAATTCTTGGTTGCCTTCCCAGCAATGGAATCGATCCTGATCTATCAGACCCGAGCGAACCAACGGGCCAAGGAGTACGTCTTCGGCTCGACGCGCTGGCTCAACGCGGTCGAAGTCAAAGCCTTGACCGGCTCACGAACCAGCGATCCGCGCTCTTTGCTATCGAGGTGGAAGCGCGAGGGGAAAATATTCGCGTTGAAAGTGGATGGCGAGGAGAGAGTACCGATCTATCTGCTCGATCCGGATCGCGGGTTCAAGCCTCGCCCCGCCGTCAGGGAGATCCTCGCTGCGTTTGCGGGCCGGTGGAGCGATTGGGCATTGGCCAACTGGTTCGCGTCAGGGAACGGCTACCTGGACGGCAACGCGCCGATGGATTGCCTGGATGGACCCAGCGAGATGCTGGTCAGGGCTGCGGAGGCGGCCGCGGGGAATCACTTGCACGGTTAGGCTAGCGAAAGCCCGCGTGCACACGGTGCGGTTCAGACTGCCAGTTTGTTTCATCCCATTGCGGAAGGACATCCAAGACACGGCGCTACTCCATAGCAGCGGAACATCGGGCGGAAATTCGATTCGTAGATCGTTCTAAGACGACACCGTTTGTCGCTACCCGGAATAGGATGGATCTCGCCCACTGGTTACTGCGCAGGTTCTTCGATGTCCTCGTCTGCCGTCACCCGCCTCTCGAAGTCACGCATCGTCGCAGGCCTCCAGTGCGAACGGCGCCTGTGGCTAAGTACGTACCAGCGCGATGCGATGGAGACCACGCCCGGGAGCCAGGCAGTACTCGATGCCGGCAATGATGTCGGCGATTTGGCTAGGGAGCTCTATGGTCCCGGCCTGCTGATCGGCCATGTGGAGAACATGTCCAAAGCCCTTGCCGAGACCGCCGCGGCGTTGCAGGGCAGAGGCAAGCGCAAGACGCTCTACGAGGCGGCATTCCAGTATCAGGATGTCCTGGTACGCGCGGACGTCCTGAAACCTGTTCCGGGCGGTTATGACCTGATCGAAGTGAAGTCTTCCACCTCCGTCAAGGACTACCACCTTGTCGACTGCGCCATCCAGGCATGGGTAATCCAAAACACAGGCATCACGCTTCGCCGCGTGCATCTGGCACATATCGACACGGCGTTCGTTTACGGAGGCGATGGCGACTATAGCGGCCTGCTGGTGACCGAGGACATCACGGCCGAAGTCGCCGACCTCACCAAACAAGTACCCACTTGGGTCCGCACGTTTCAGAACGTTCTCCGTGGCAAGGAACCGTCCATCACCACGGGTGAACAATGCTCGAAGCCTTTTGACTGCCCCTTCTTCGAGCATTGCCGCTCACAGGAGCCTCAAGGGCCCAAGTATCCGGTCACGATCCTCAAGCGATCCGCCGCGCTGACCCGCGCGCTTCTCGATGAAGGCTACATGGATCTCCGGAAGGTCCCCGCCGAACGGCTGACGAACCCCGTCCACCAGCGCATCCACGCGGCCTCGGTGACGGGCAGGCCGTTTCTCGACCCGGCAGCGGCAGAACACCTCGACGGACTAGGCTTTCCGCGCTACTACCTCGACTTCGAGACGATCAACTTTGCCATCCCGCGCTGGGCTGATACCAGGCCTTACCAGCATGTCCCCTTCCAGTGGTCATGCCAGATCGAGCAGCGGGACGGCAGCCTCAAGGAGCACGCCTTCCTTGACCTGAGTGGCGAGGACCCAACACGCAACTTTGCGGAGTCCTTGCTTCGCACCCTCGGCAAACGCGGTCCAATCCTCGTCTACAACCAGAGTTTTGAGGCCGGAAGGGTGAAGGAACTGGCCACTTGGTTCCCTGATATGGCGGATACCTTACTGGCCTTGATCGAACGCATGGTGGACCTTCTTCCCATCACGCGGGAGCACTACTACCACCCCGCCATGCTCGGCTCGTGGTCCATCAAGAGCATCTTGCCGACCATCGCGCCCGAGCTCAACTACAACGAGCTGGACGATGTTGCCGATGGTGGCCAGGCGCAATTGGCCTACTTGGAAGCCATCCATCCGGAGACGCCCATCGATCGACGGGCCGCCCTGGACACAGCCCTGCGCCGCTACTGCGGCCGGGACACTATCGCGATGGTTCGCCTGCTGCAGGCATTGGCCGGCCGCTGACCGGTCTCCCGCCGGATGCTATTCCGGCGCCCCATTTCACAGGAGCCCCTTCGTCATGCGGACGAACCAAAGCTTTCCGCTTGAGCAGGTTTTTCGCGAGGCCCATCTCGCGCTGCTCGGCGCAAGCTTCGCCGAGTTCCAAGAGAATCCACAGGGGACGCTGGAGAAATATGGCAAGCATGAGGCCATCGCGATCATGCGACTTGGCTATCGCCCGTTGCTCCCGGTGCAGGTTCGCCTGCGCGAGACGCTTATGACCCAATGGCGTGCCGATGGCACCTGGGAAGATTGCATGCTGCTTCATCCCGCTTCGCCCACTAAAACGAACCGCCACCACCAGCGCATCCGGCAAGTAGTGGATACCATGCTGGATCTCGTGAGACGGCGTTTAATCAGGCACAGCCGGACAACGGTCACCGGCGGCATTCCAGATCAGGCTGCGAGGACTTCCGC
>JAGWVM010000080.1 GCA_018970895.1 Lysobacteraceae bacterium
CTTGGTCGGCACCGTGGTGTTCTTCTCGATCAGCTTGGTCATCACGCCGCCCATGGTCTCGATGCCCAGCGACAGCGGGGTGACGTCGAGCAGCAGCACGTCCTTGACCGAGCCACCCAGCACGCCGCCCTGAATCGCCGCGCCCACGGCGACGGCCTCGTCCGGGTTGACGTCCTTGCGCGGCTCCTTGCCGAAGAAGTCCTTCACCGACTCCTGCACCTTCGGCATGCGGGTCTGGCCACCGACGAGGATCACCTCGTTGATGTCGGACACGCGCAGGCCGGCGTCGTTGAGCGCGGTGCGGCACGGCTCGATGGTGCGCTTGACCAGATCCTCGACCAGCGCCTCGAGCTTGGCGCGGGTGAGCTTGATGTTCAGGTGCTTCGGACCGGAGGCGTCGGCCGTGACGTACGGCAGGTTGACCTCGGTCTGGTGGCTGGAGGACAGCTCGATCTTGGCGCGCTCGGCCGCGTCCTTCAGGCGCTGCAGGGCCAGCGGATCCTTGCGCAGGTCGATGCCCTGGTCCTTCTGGAACTCCTCGACCAGGTAGTCGATGACGCGCATGTCGAAGTCTTCGCCGCCCAGGAAGGTGTCGCCGTTGGTGGCCAGCACCTCGAACTGCTTTTCGCCGTCGACTTCGGCGATCTCGATGATCGACACATCGAAGGTGCCGCCGCCCAGGTCGTACACCGCGATCTTGCGGTCGCCGCCCTTCTTGTCCAGGCCGTAGGCCAGCGCGGCCGCGGTCGGCTCGTTGATGATGCGCTTGACGTCGAGGCCGGCGATCTTGCCGGCGTCCTTGGTCGCCTGGCGCTGGCTGTCGTTGAAGTACGCCGGAACCGTGATCACCGCTTCGCTGATGGTCTCGCCGAGATAGTCCTCGGCGGTCTTCTTCATCTTCATCAGCACCTTGGCCGAGATCTCCTGCGGCGCCATCTTCTTGCCGTCGGAGGTCTGCACCCAGGCGTCGCCGTTGTCGTGCGCCACGATGCCGTAGGGAACGATGTCCAGATCCTTCTGCACCTCGGCATCGGTGAACTTGCGGCCGATCAGGCGCTTCACCGCGTAGAAGGTGTTCTTCGGATTGGTCACGCTCTGGCGCTTGGCCGAGGCACCGACCAGCACCTCGCCGTCCTTGTTGAAGGCGACGATGGACGGCGTGGTGCGATCGCCTTCCGAGTTCTCGATGACCTTGACCGAGGTGCCGTCCATGACGGCCACGCACGAATTGGTCGTGCCCAGGTCGATGCCGATGATCTTGCCCATGTGTGTGCTCCGGATTTTTCTGGCGGCCCCCACGGCCGCGGACTGGTTTCCACAATGGGGCCCGGGCATGGCGATTCAATGCCGATCGGGCCTCCCGATTGAGGTCTGGCCTGACGCCGGTCAATCGACCGTCGCCCGCCGGTGCCTCACTCCTGTGCGACGGCGACCAGCGCCGGCCGCAGCAGGCGGTCGTTCAATACGTAGCCCTTCTGCAGCACGCTGACGACCGTGCCCGGCGCCTTGCCCGGGGCGGCGACCATGCTCACGGCGTGGTGGCGTTCCGGATCGAGCGGGTGATCGAGCGGATCGACCTGCACCATGCCGTTGGCCTCGGCCACCTTGAGCAGCGCCTTCAGCGTGAGGCTGATGCCCTCGCGGATCGCCGCCACGTCGCCGCCTTCCACGGCCAGGCCGCGCTCCAGACTGTCGTAGACCGGCAGCAGGTCGTTCAGCAGCTTTTCGTTGGCGAAGCGACGCGCCTGTTCCAGGTCACGCTGCAGCCGGCGTCGCTGGTTCTCCAGGTCCGCCCGCTCGCGCAGCACGCTCTCGCGAAGCTCGGCGTTGCTGGCCTCCAGCTCGGCGATGCGCGCCTGCAGCGCCGCCAGCTCATCGGCCTGACCGGCCGCGTCGTGGCCCGGCTCCGGCGCCTGCGGATCGTTGTTTTGCATAATCCCACTCCAGCAGAAAACCCTGGCCGACAAGGCTTGCCGACCCTCGAAACACGCGGGGAACCCCGCCTCCCGGGGCGTTTATGAGGTCGGTGCCGCCCGATTCAAGGCGTCGCTGAGCAGCCCGGCCGTGGCCTGCACCACCGGGATCACCCGCTCGTAGGCCATGCGGGTGGGGCCGATCACGCCGACCGCTCCCATCACCCGACCGTGGGCGCCGTACGTGGCGGTGACGACGCTGCAGCCGTCCAGCGCGGTGAAGCCCGATTCCTCGCCGATGAACAGCCGCACGCCCGGCGCCCGGGCGCACATTTCCATCAGTTGCAGCAGCTCGTTCTTCTTCTGGAAGGCCTCGAACAGCTCGCGCAGCCGGTCCAGGTCGGCGAGCTCGGCATAGTTCATCAGGTTGGTCTGGCCGCTGACCAGCACGTCCTCGCCCTCGCCCACCGGGGCGAACGACGCGGCCGCCAGCTCGACCGAGCTGGCCAGCAGCCGGTTCAGCTCGCTGCCGGCCTCGCGGATCTCGCGAAGCAGGTGGCTGCGGATGTCATCCAGCCGCAATCCGGCGAAATGCGCATTGAGGTAATTGGCCGCCTGTTCCAGCTCGCGATTGTCCAGCGGTCGGGCCAGCCGGACGATGCGGTTCTGCACCTGGTTGTCGGCGAACACCAGCACCACCAGCACCTGGGCGCCCTGCAGGGCCACGAAATCGATATGGCGCAGCGGGAAATCGCCCTGCCTGGGCACGGTGACGACGCCGGCAAAATGAGTCATCGCCGAAAGCAGCGAAGAGACATTGCCCAGCAGGTCACGGGTGGTGGCCGGCTCCGGCGGCAATTCGCGCCTGAGGCGGGCCATCTCGTCTCGATGCAGCGGCTGCAGCTCGATCAGGCTGTCGACGAACAGGCGCAGGCCGCGCGGGGTGGGAATGCGTCCGGCCGAGGTATGCGGCGAGGCGACCAGTCCGGCCTCCTCCAGGTCCGCCATGATGTTGCGGATGGTCGCCGGGCTGACGTCCAGCCCGGACGATCGCGACAGCGTGCGCGAGCCGACCGGCTCGCCGTCGGACAGGTATTGCGCGATCAACGACCGCAGCAGCCGGCGGGCGCGGGCGTCGAGTTCGTGGCCGTGGAGCTGTCGCATGCGCTGTGGCAATCCGTGAGACGCCACAGAAATAAGGTGTCGCGGCAAGCTTTGCAAGCCGGCCTCCGCTGGTCGGCGGCAGGGCCTCGCCCGAGCGGTCGGGCCTCCCTACAATTCAGCGTCTGCCATCGAACCGGTTTCCATGCTTACTTCGCTCTACGTCCGACACTTCGCCGTCGTTGAAGAGGCCGAGATTGCCTTCGGCGCCGGTCTTACCGTGGTCAGCGGCGAGACCGGCGCCGGCAAGTCGCTGATGGTCGACGCCTTGATGCTGCTTGCCGGGGCCCGCGCCGACAGCGGCATGGTGCGGGCCGGCGCGGATCGCGCGGAGCTGGCCGCGGAATTCGACCTGACCGAGCTACCCGACGCCCGGGCGTGGCTGGAACGCGAGGAGCTGGACGACGACGGCCACTGCCAGTTGCGCCGGGTGATCCGCGCCGAGGGCAGCTCGCGCGCGTGGATCAACGGCCGCCCCGCCACTGCCAGCCAGCTCGGCGAGCTGGCCACGCTGCTGGTGGAGATCCACGGCCAGCACGAGCATCAGGCGCTGCTCTCGCGGAGCCATCAGCTGGCCCTGCTGGACGCCTACGCCGGTACCGAGGCCGCGCTCGGCGAGGTCCGCTCGCTGGCGGCCGAATGGCGCGAGGTCGGTGCCCGCATCCGCAAGCTCAGCGGCGGCGAGGACCGCGACCGCCAGATCGAGCTGCTGCGCCACGAGGTCGCCGAGCTGGAGCAGTGGGCGCTGCCGCCGGAGGAACTGACCGAGCTGGAGGCGTCGCACAAGCGCCTGTCCAACGCCGGCCGGCTGGCCGAGGGCGCGGCCGGGGTGGTCGACATGATCGATGGCGACAGCGAATTCGCGCTGCGCCGCGTGCTGGGCCGCACGCAGGCGGAGCTGGCCCGGCTGGCGGCGATCGACGACCGGCTGCAGCCGCTGCTGGAACTGGTCGACAACGCCACGATCCAGCTCGGCGAGGCCGCCGACGACCTGGGCCGCTATGCGCAGGACGTCGATCTGGACCCCGAGCGGTTCACCCAGGTCGATACCCACCTGGCCCGGCTGCACGAACTCGGCCGCCGGCACCGCCTGCCGGCCGCCGAACTGCACGAGAAACTCGGTGCCCTGCGCGGCGAACTGGCCGAACTGGAAGGTGCGGGCGAGGCGCTGGATGCGCTCGAGGCCCGGCGCGACAAGCTGCAGCGGAACTATGCGAAGGCTGCCGACACCCTCGGGGCCTCGCGCCGGGACGCGGCCGCACGTCTGGCCGCCGATGTCGGCGCACTGATGAACGAACTCGGCATGGCCGGCGGCACACTCGCCATCGAGCTGGAGCCGGCCCCGGGCGACGATCCGGATCCGCAGGGCCGCGAGCGCTGCGAACTGCTGGTCAGCGCCAATCCCGGGCAGCCGCCCCGGCCACTGCGCAAGGTAGCCTCCGGCGGCGAGCTGGCGCGCATCAGCCTGGCGATCGAGGTGGCCACGCTGGGCAAGGACACGGTCGGCACCATGGTGTTCGACGAGGTGGACACGGGTATCGGCGGCGCGGTGGCCGAAGTGGTCGGCCAGAAGTTGCGCTCGCTCGGCACCCGGCGCCAGGTCCTGTGCGTGACCCACCTGCCCCAGGTGGCGGCACAGGGCCACGCCCACCTGCAGGTGAGCAAGCGCAGCGACGGCGAGACCACGGCCACCCTGATCAAGGCACTGGATGGCGCCGGTCGTCAGGCCGAGCTGGCGCGGATGCTGGGCGGCCTGGAGATCACCGCCGCGACCCGCGCCCACGCCCGGCAGATGCTGGAACGCGCCCAGGCGGGCTGAGCTTCAGCCCGGTCCGTCGAGCAGGCCGCGCTCGCTGGCCATCCGGTAGAGATCCAGTTCGGAACCGGCGCCGAGCTTGCCCATCAGGCTGGCGCGGTGGATGTAGACGGTCTTCTGGCCGATACCCAGTTCGGCGGCCACCTGCTTGGGTGCTCGCCCGGCTGCCAGCAGCAGGAACACCTCGCGTTCGCGGGCGGTCAGCCGCTGGATCGGATCGAGTGCTTCGCTCGGCCGCTCCGCGCGGCGCCGGCGCAGGTCCGAACTGAGGTAGCACTCGCCCTCCATCACCGCACGCAGCCCGGCCACCAGTTCCTCCGGGGCCACGCCCTTGGTGACATAGCCGCTGGCGCCGCGGCGCAGCGCCTCGGACACGTAGGGTTCGCCGTCATGCATGCTGAGCACCACGATGCGGCTGTCCGGCGACACGCTGAGCAGGTGCTCGATCAGCGGCAGTCCACTGCCGTCGGGCAGCGACAGGTCCAGCGCCACCAGGTCCGGTGACATGCGGTTGATCGCATCCACCGCATCGTCGGCGCAGCGGCATTCGGCCACGACCTCCAGGTCCGGCTCCATCTCGATCAGCCGCTTGAAGCCCTCGCGGACGATCGCGTGATCGTCGACCAGAACGATGCTGTACATGCCCCTCTCCACCGAGCCGTGCCTCCCCGACCGGTCCAAGCATCGCACATGTACCATGCGCCGATGCGGACCACCACGACCCGTCTACTGGCCTCCGGGCCGTTCCTCGGCCTGTGTTATCTGGCGGCCTGGCTGCTGCTCTGGCCGACCGAGCAACCCTACTGGATGCTGCCTTTCGGTCTGCGATTCGGCGCCCTGCTGCTGACGCCGATGCGCCAATGGCCGTGGTTGCTCGGCGTCGAACTGGGCGCCGGGATGTTCCTGGAGGTCCATCGCGACGAAGTGATGGGCTGGCCGGGCTTCCTGATCGGCGACGTACCCGACCCGCTGATCGTGGCGACCGGCCTGTGGCTGCTGCGCAAGGCCAACCTCCATCCCAGCCTCCGCGTGCCCGAGGACGTCACCCGACTGCTGCTGTCCGCGGTGCTCGTCGTCACCGCCACCACCGCATTGGACGCCGCGCTGCTCGCGCTGATGCACCAGACCGCGCCGTCGTCCCCGATGATCGAGGCGCTGGGCCTGGACCTGCTGAGCAACTACCTTGGCGTGCTGCTGGTCGTGCCGCTGATGATCATGCTGGTGCGGGCACGACCGGGCCGGCGCATGCTGGCCAACCTCATCATGGACGGCCTGCTGGTGATGCTGCCCTCGATGGCGATCCTGCTCATGCTGTCCGAGCACGCCGCCCCGCAGCCGCAGTTCGCGCGGGTGCTGTCGTTGGCGCCGGTGATGTTCTTCGCGTTCCGCCACGGCTGGCGTGGCGCCAGCCTGGCCATGCTCACCACCAGCATGGGCATGAGCCTGGTCGACCAGGTGATCGGCCAGCCGATCCCGAGCGCCTCGGGTTACCTGTTCCTCGCGGTGGCCGGCACCGGCGCGCTGATGCTGGGCTCGGCGACCGACGCGCTCAGGCGCAGCAGCGAACGCGTCGCCGAGCAGAACGTCTACCTCGCCGCGGTGAACCGTCGCCTCGACCAGCTGGCGCGACAGCTGCGCGACGCGGCACGCGGCAACCTGCAGGCCGAAGAAAGCCAGCGGCGCTACATGGCCGCCGAGCTCCATGACGAACTGGGCCAGAACATCACCGCGATCCAGACCCACATGAAACTCGCCCAGGCCCGCCTGCAGGCGGCCGGGATGCAGGACGTGGTGCAATCGGTCAACGCCATCCTCGGCCACATGCGACGCGCCCTGCACCGGCTGCTGGATGATCTGCGGCCCGCCGTGCTCGATGAATTCGGCCTGCTGCGCGCCCTCGAGGAGGGGCCGATCAGGGACCTGCTCGACGCTGCGGGGATCGAATACGTCACCGACCTGTACGGTGATCCCCGGCTGCTCGACGACGACACCCGCACCGCGATCTACCGCCTGGTGCAGGAGAGCGCCACCAACACGGTCAAGCATGCCCAGGCCCGCCAGTACCGGCTGCGCCTGCGGATCGGCGAACGCCACGGCGCGCCGCTGGCGCTGCTGGACATCCGCGACGACGGCACCGGGCTGCCGGACGCGCTGCCGCGGGGCGGCCGCGGACTGCAGGGCATGCGCGACCGCGTGACGTCGCTGGGCGGACTGTTCCGGCTGCGCCCCGGCGCTCCCGGTGTCCATCTGCGTATCTTGTTGCGCGGCAACAATATTTCGTCCGCGAAGGCCGAGCCGGCCGGCTCCCGGATCTAGGAATTTTTCCGATACCCGGTTCGTGAAGGGTTCGTTACGATCGATCCATCGATGTGGGGGAGCCGCCATTGCAAGATGGCGAGCCGAAGTCACCGTGGGGACGGTGGCTTCGAAGGGCGGCAAGGACTGCTGCTCGGCCGATACCTTCGGAGACGGGATCATGGCGAGCAACTCGCCCGGATCCCTCACCACAAGGTAACGGGTAAACCGTGGGCGGACAGGAGTCCTCCCGCGGTTTTTTTTGTCCGGGCCCCGGCTGCCGGGGCCCGCGTGCCGAAGCCCTACTTCGCCCGCCCGTTCCTGGGCCGGACATACAGCACCAGGCTGTGGTCGACGATGTCGTAGCCGTGCCTGGTCGCGATCTCGCGCTGAAGGCGCTCGATCTCCTCGCTCACGAACTCGATGACCTTGCCGCTGTCTACGTCGATCATGTGGTCGTGGTGCTTGCCACGGTCGAGTTCATAGACTGCCTGCCCGCCCTCGAAGTTGTGCTTCATCAGGATGCCGGCTGCCTCGAACTGGGTCAGCACCCGGTAGACGGTGGCCAGTCCGATGTCTTCCTCGGAGGCCAGCAGGCGGCGGTAGATGTCCTCGGCGGAAAGATGGTGGGCATCCTCTTCCTCGAAGATCTGCAGGATGCGCATGCGCGGATGGGTGACCTTCAGTCCGGCCTTGCGCAGATCTCTGGTTTCCTGATCCATTGCCGGCTCCGCGGGCGGTATTGCAAGGCCGTTAGTGTATCATCCGTGACCTTTACGTTCGGGACGCAACACGCATGCAAAAGCTGATTCGCACGCTGGGTTTCGCCACACTGGCGCTCTCCCTGGCCAGTTGTCGACTGGTGTATACCCCGGACGTGCAGCAGGGCAACATCCTCACCAAGGATGCGGTCGCACAGCTCAAGCCCGGGATGACCAAGCGGCAGGTCCTCGTGCTTCTCGGCTCGCCCTCGGTCAGCAATCCGTTCGACCATGATCGCTGGGACTACGTCTCCACCCAGCAGCATCGCGGCGGCCCGATCAAGATCCGCACCTTCACGCTGACCTTCAACAACGACACCCTGGTGAGCACCAGTGGCGACTTCTTCGCCGAAGACGCCGAGAAGCTGCTCAAGGAAACGCAGAAGTTCAAGGTCAGCTACCCGGTCAACGACGCCAAGGGCGACAAGAACGACTCCTCGTCCGACACCGGCAGCGGCGACCAGCACTGAGCCCGGTCGGGCGCGCGCAGTCCGCCTCAGCCGGAGCGCGCTGCCCGGCGGCGACGCGCCTCTTTCGGGTCGGCGACGAGCGGGCGGTAGAGCTCCAGCCGGTCCGCCTCGCCAAGCACGCATCGTTCGTCGACGCGCCTCCCGTAAACCCCCACCCGGCCCGCACGAGCTGCATCGATCGCCTCCTGCGGACAGTCCCGCGATCGCAGCAGGTGCTCGATCGCCAGAGCCACCGTGGCCCCCGTCGGCAGCTGCAGCCGGGTGGTCCAGGCGGAAGCGCGGATGGCAACCACCACGTCGACGTGGATCGATGCGGCCCCCTCATCCATAGGTGCGTCGGGCCTCGCGGGTGAAATCCTCCACCATCCGGCCCGCCAGGCTCTGGAAGCCCAGCTTGATGGCACCCGCACCGAGCACCCCCGCGTAGTCGATATCCAGCGCGAAGGCGATCTTGCAGCCGTGTTCGCCAAGTGCCGTGAAGGTCCACAGGCCCTCCAGGCTTCGAAACGGACCGTCCACCAGACTCATCTGCAGCCGCCCCGGACGATCCACCGTGTTGCGGGTCGTGAAGCTCTGATTGAACCCCACCATCTTGAGGTCGAGCCGGGCCACCATCATGTTCTCGCCGCGCTCGAGCACGTGCGAACCGGCACACCAGGCGAAGCGCTTTGGGTATGCTTCCACGTCGTTCACCAGATCGAACATCTGAGCCGGGGTGTAGGACACCAGCGCGCTGCGGCGAATCTCGATCACGCAAAGCCTCTCGGAAAATCACGATTCAAGGGTTGGCCCGCCCGGATATGCGGCCCGATCCAGCACAGGGCAACCGCCCGGAAGTCTAGCGGACATGAGCAAGAGCAAGGACAAGGGCACCAAGGGCGGCGGCACCATCGCGCTGAACAAGCGCGCGCGCTTCGAGTACCACATCGACCAGCGCTACGAGGCCGGCGTTGCCCTGCAGGGTTGGGAGCTCAAGGCCTTGCGCGCCGGCCGGATCAACTTCGGCGAGAGTTTCGCGATGATCCGCGATGGCGAGATCTTCCTGCACGGCGCGTCGATCCCGCCGCTGATCAGCGCCTCCACGCACGTCATTGCCGAGGATCGTCGCACCCGCAAGTTGCTGTTGCACAGGCACGAGATCGACCAGTTGATCGGCGCAGTCGAACGCAAGGGCTACACCATCGTTCCCACCGCCATGTACTGGAAGGGCAACAAGGTGAAGGTCGAAGTCGGCGTGGCCCGCGGCAAGCAGGAACACGACAAGCGCGACACCGAGAAGGAGCGCGACTGGCAGCGCGAGAAGCAGCGCACGATGAACGCCCACAACCGCCACGGCTGACGCTTCGCGGCTGAACCGCAGGTACGCTCCTGCACGGCCGGGGCAACGCGTTCATTGATGTACGCAAACCCGGCACCATATACTTCGTCGGCTATCGCAAGTTTCCCCGGGGGTGTCCTGGCTTCGACGGGGGTAGTGAGATGGCTTGATGCATGCCGAGGGGGCAGCTTTCCTCGTTAATCCAGCAGCAAACTTATAGTTGCCAACGACGACAACTACGCTCTCGCCGCTTAAGGCGTAAGCCCCGAACCCACTTGTGCTCGTGCTCGTCGGTGTAGGGTCATTATCACGGGATCGCCAAAGACTGCCGCCTGTCGGTCCTAGGTCAAATCAAGCAGGCTGGTTTCGCGGTGCGCTTTGCTCATCGTGCTTGTCGCGGAACGAGATCGAACGTTGAGCTACGCATGTAGATTCAGGCGTTGAACGCCTTCGGACGCGGGTTCGACTCCCGCCACCTCCACCAACACCGACCCGCCCGGCCTCGCCGGGCGGGTTTTTTCTTGCCGGCAGCGCCTTGCCGGCCAGGAGGGCATGGGAGAATGCGGGACTTCTCCGCCAGCCCTCACCCTGCCCCATGCGCCAAGGCGTCCTCCTCGGCTTCGCCTGCTACGCGGCCTACGCGATCAGCGACGCCTGCGTGAAATCCCTTCGCGGCGCGGTGCCGGCGTACGAGGCCGTCTTCGTCGGCGCCATGCTCTGCCTCGGTGCCGTGCCGTTCATCCGCGGTCCCGGCGATCGGCTGCGCGACCTGCTGGTCGCGCGCCGCCCGGGCGTGTGGTGGATCCGTGCGATCACCGGCGCCATCTGCAACATCAGCGCGGTGATTGCCTTCACCCTGCTGCCGATGGCGGAGACCTTCGCGCTGATCTTCCTGATGCCGATCTTCGTGACGCTGCTGTCGGTGCTGTTCCTGAAGGAGCACGTCGGCTGGCGCCGCTGGACCGCCGTGGTGGTCGGCTTCGCCGGCGTGCTGGTCGTGCTGCGACCCGGCTTCCGCCAGCTCGGCATCGGGCACTTCGCCGCGCTCACCTGCGGGCTGTCCGGTGCCGTCTCGATGGTCGCCATGCGCCTAGCCGGGCAGCACGAAAAGCGCATCAGCCTGTACGGCGCGGGAGTCATCGGGCCGCTGCTGGTCGGCGGCCTGCTGATGCTGCCGCACATGGTGTGGCCGGACCCGACCTCGTGGATGAAGCTACTCGGCTACGGGATGATGCAGGGCATCGCCGGCGTCCTGCTGATGCTGGCGACGCTGCTGGCCCCGGCCAACCGCATTGCGCCGACGCAATACAGCCAGATGCTGTGGGCGATCGGCTTCGGCTACTGGCTGTTCGGCGACCGGCTCGACTGGCCAATGCTGGTCGGCATCGCATTGATTCTCGGCGCCGGCCTGTTCACCCTGGTCCGCGAGGAGCGCGTCACCGCATGGTGGCGCCGCCAGCCGCTGCCCTGATCCGGTCGCCCCGATCCACCTCCCACGTTTCCAGGAACCCGCCCATGTCGTCTGCCGCTCCCGCACTCTCGCCCATCGTCGCCGGCCTGTGGCGCATCACCGATTGGAAACTGAGCGTCGCCGAGCGCGTGCGCTGGATCGAACAGGCGATCGATCTGGGGGTGACCAGCTTCGACCACGCGGACATTTACGGCGACTATCGTGCCGAGGGCCTGTTCGGTGAAGCGCTCGCCGCGACGCCGTCGCTGCGCCAGCGGATGCAGCTGGTGACCAAATGCGGCATCCGGCTTCGCTCGGGCGACCGTCCGTATCGGGTCAACCACTACGACAGTTCGGATGCCTACGTGCGTGCGCAGGTGGAACGTTCGCTGCGCCAATTGCGCACCGAGCAGCTCGATATGGTGCTGATCCACCGGCCGGATTACCTGATGGATGCGGCCGCCCTCGCCGAGACCTTCCGCACGCTGACCGCCGAGGGCAAGGTCGCGCACTGGGGCGTGTCCAATCACCGCACCAGCCAGTTCGAGCTGCTGCACCGGCACCACCCGCTGGCCACCCACCAGATCGAGCTCTCGCCGCTGGCCCTGCACGCGCTCGACGACGGCACGCTCGACCAGGCGCAGGCGCTCGGCCTGCGCCCGATGATCTGGTCGCCGCTGGCCGGCGGCCGGCTGTTCAACGGCGAGGATCCGCGCACCGTGCGGGTGCGCGAGGAGATGCATGCGATCGCGGCGCGCCTGGGCGTCAGCCTGGCGACGCTGGCGTACGCGTGGATCCTGCGCCATCCGTCGCGACCGCATCCGATCACGGGGACCGGCCGGATCGAGGGCATCCGCGACGCCGTGGCCGCCCTCGACGTCTGCCTCGATCCCGAGGACTGGTACGCGATCTGGACCGCGAGCCAGGGTCACCCGGTCCCCTGAGGCCGATCCCCGGGGCCGGGCAAGCAGGTTCCGCCTAGCGGTTGCTCACACCGTGCGGCACGTGGCCGGTGGCCACATGGCGGCGGGCCGACTCCACGTTGGCCGGCGAGTCGTCGAAGAAGATGTCCGCACCGAAGGCGTCGAGGAACGGTCCCTTGTCGCGCCCGCCCAGGAACAGTGCCTCGTCGATGCGCACGCCCCACTTGCGCAGGGTCAGGATCACCCGCTTGTGCGCGGGCGCCGAGCGTGCGGTGACCAGCGCAGTGCGGATCGGCGAGTTCTCCGCCGGAAAGGCCGCCTGCAGGCGATGCACCGCCGTGAGAAACCCGCGGAACGGACCGACCGACAGCGGTTCGGCGGCCCGCTCGTGCTCGTTGCGGTGGAACGCCGCCAGCCCCTCCTCGCGCGACACGCGCTCGCCCTCGTCGCCGAAGATCACCGCATCGCCGTCGAAGGCGATGCGCAGCTGCTCGCTGGCCCGCGGCGGCGCGGTGCTGGGGAGAATGGTGGCGGCCGCCACGCCGGCGGCGAGCGCCCGCCCCACGTCCTCGGCGTTGGCCGAGAGGAACAGGTCGGCCTTGAACGGCGCCACGTAATCGGAGGTCGGCGCACCGCTGGTGAACGCCGCTCGGCTGATCTCCAGGCCGTGGTGCTGGATCGCGTTGAAGATGCGCAGTCCGGTGTCGCCGGAGTTGCGCGACAGCAGGATCACCTCCACCGGCGGCACGTCGCCGGCCAGCCGGTTCAGGCCCAGCAGTTTCTGCACCAGCGGGAACGCGACGCCGGGTTCGAGGATGTCTTCCTCGTGCTCGATCTGGAACTGGCGATACGCGTCCAGACCGTCCCGCTCGAACAGCGAATGGCTGTCGCCCAGGTCGAACAGCGCGCGCGAGGAGATCGCCACCACCAGCCGGTTGTCCTGGCTGGCCGCCGGGTCATGCGCATCGGGAAAGTGCACGGTCATGCCGTGCAATCTAGCGCATCGCGGGGCCGTATGCCCCGCTCAGTCGAGCGCGAACTGCTCGTCCAGGATGCGCTGCTCGAGGTTGTGTTCCGGATCGAACAGCAACTGCACGCCGTGGTCGCGTGCCTGCCGGATCGACACTTCGCGCACGTGGCGCACCTCGTGGAAATCCGCGGTCGCGCTAACCGGCCGCTTGCCCGGATCGAGCACCCGCAGGCCGACCTCGGTCAGGTGCGGCAGGATCGCTCCGCGCCAGCGCCGCGGGCGGAACGGACTGATCGGCGTGAGTGCCAGCACGTTCGCATCCAGCGGCAGGATCGGCCCGTGCGCGGACAGGTTGTAGGCGGTGGAGCCGGCCGGCGTGGACACGAGGATGCCGTCGCAGATGAGGTTGGACAGCTTCACGGTGCCGTTGAGCTTCACTTCCAGGTGCGCGGCCTGGTTGCTCTGGCGCAGCAGCGAGACTTCGTTGAAGGCGAACGCGTGCGTCTCGGTGCCGTCGGCATCGGTGACATGCATCTCCAGCGGATACAGCGTGGCGGCATGGGCCTGTGCGATGCGCGCAGGCAGCTCCTCGAGCCGGTGCTTGTTCATCAGGAAGCCGACCCGGCCCAGCTTCATGCCGTACACCGGCAGGTGGCTGTCGCGATGGGCGTGCAGCGTGCGCAGCATGAAGCCGTCGCCGCCCAGCGCCACGATCACCTCGGCCTGCTCCGGCGGCACGTCGGCATACTCGGCAACCAGTTTGCGGCGCGCCTGCTGGGCGACCGGTGTATCGCTGGCGACGAAGGCAAAGCGCATGGCGTGTCCGCGGGCGAGGGCAACCCGTCGAGCTTACAGGACCGCCGCGCCGTCATGCGACGGCGCACGCCCGGCCACACGATGGGCTCGTGCGGCCGGGCGTGCGGGGCGCGGGAGATCAGCCCACCGGCACCTGCGCCAGCTGTGCCAGCCGGCGAACCGCGACCGAGGCGATCGGGTAGTCGGCGTTCTGCGCCAGGATTTCCGCCAGCATCGCGCGGGTGTACTTGAGCGTGGCGTCGTCGCGCTCCAGCCAGGCCTGCACCGGAGTGCGGTCGGTACGGTCCCCGCACAGGGTCAGCACCTGCAGCGCCAGCGCCCGGTGCTGGTGGTTGAGCTCGTCCAGCAGCGAACCACGGGCCTGGGCATGCCACGCTCCTTCCACCGGCAGCGCCTCGATCTGGTCGCGCAGCCACTCCAGGTCCAGCGCCTCGCCCAGTTCGTAGAACACGCTGGCCACACGGGCGATCGGCTGACCGCTCTGCTGTGCCACCTCGACCATGTCGAACGCCGCGCGCAGCTCCGACAGGCGGGCCAGGCGCATGGCCAGATCGGCCGGCAGGCCGAGGCCCTCCCACTTTTCCTGGCTCGATTCGAAATCGCCGCGACCGGTGTCGGTGAGCGCGTCCGGCAGCGCCTGGCGCAGCTCGCTGACGTGGCTCTGGTAGCGGTCGACGTTGGCGGCGATGTCCAGCGTGCCGCCCGGCCGGTTGAGCAGCCAGCGCGTCATGTGCCGCAGCAGGCCCCAGATCTGCAGGATCGCGTCGATCTGGGTGTTCTCGGCCACCTGGCTGTCCAGCGCCTCGATCTGCGCCCACAGCTCGCGGGCATCGAGGATCTCCCGCGCCGCGGTATAGGCCTTGGCGATGGCGGCCGGACCCTGCCCGGTGTCCTCCTGCATGCGCATCATGAAGGTGGCACCCATGCGGTTGATCGTCGAGTTGGTCACCGCGGTGGCGATGATCTCGCGCTTCAGGCGATGGCGCTGCATGTGCCCGGCGTACCGGTCGTGCAGCGGCTCGGGGAAGTAGCGCACCAGCTCCTTGGACAGGTACGGATCTTCCGGCACGTCCGACTCCAGCAGCTGCTGGAACAGCTTGATCTTGTCGTAGGACAGCAGCACCGACAGTTCCGGCCGGGTCAGGCCCTGTCCACGGGTCTTGCGCTCGGTGAGTTCGGCGTCGCTGGGCAGGTTTTCCACCTGGCGGTCGAGCAGGCCCTCGGCCTCCAGCGTGCGGATGAAGTGGGCCATCGAGCCGATGCGCTTGATCGACTGATGCTCCATCAGGGTGATCGCCTGGTTCTGGCGATAGTTGTCCCACAGCACCAGCTGGCCGACCTCGTCGGTCATCGCACGCAGCAGGTCGTTGCGCGCCTGGTCGGTCAGCTCGCCGCGCTGCACGGCGTCGCCGAGCAGGATCTTGATGTTCACCTCGTGGTCGGAGGTATCCACGCCGGCGGAATTGTCGATGAAGTCGGTGTTGAGCAGCACGCCGTGCTGGGCGGCCTCGATGCGGCCCTTCTGGGTCATGCCCAGGTTGCCGCCCTCGCCCACCACCTTGCAGCGCAGCTCGGCTCCGTTGACGCGCAGCGCGTTGTTGGCGCGATCGCCGACCTCGGCATGGGTCTCGCCGGACGACTTGACGTAGGTGCCGATGCCACCGTTCCACAGCAGGTCCACCGGTGCCTTGAGGATCGCGCTGAGCAGCTCGCTCGGCGCCATGTGGGTGGCGTCGCCCTTGATGCCCAGCACGGCGCGCACTTCCGGCGAGACCGGGATCGACTTGGCGCTGCGCGGATACACGCCGCCACCGGCGGAGATCAGCGACTTGTCGTAGTCCTCCCAGCTCGAACGCGGCAGCTTGAACATGCGCTCGCGCTCGATGAACGAGCGCTCCACGTCCGGTGCCGGATCGAGGAACACGTGGCGATGGTCGAACGCCGCCACCAGCTTGATGTGGCGCGAGAGCAGCATGCCGTTGCCGAACACGTCGCCGGACATGTCGCCGATGCCCACGCAGGTGAAATCCTGCGTCTGCGAGTCGCGGCCCAGCGCGCGGAAGTGGCGCTTCACCGATTCCCACGCGCCCTTGGCGGTGATGCCCATCGCCTTGTGGTCGTAGCCGTTGGAGCCGCCGGAGGCGAACGCATCGCCGAGCCAGAAGCCGTGCGCCACCGAGATCGCGTTGGCGATGTCGGAGAACGTGGCCGTGCCCTTGTCGGCCGCGACCACCAGGTACGGATCGTCCCGGTCATGGCGTACCACGTCGTGCGGCGGTACCACCTTGCCCTCGACCAGGTTGTCGGTGATGTCCAGCAGGCCGGCGATGAACAGGCGGTAGCACGCGATGCCCTCGGCCAGCTGCGCGTCGCGGTCGCCGCCCTCGGGCGGGTTCTTGACGTAGAAACCGCCCTTGGAGCCGACCGGCACGATCACGGTGTTCTTCACCATCTGCGCCTTCACCAGGCCCAGCACCTCGGTGCGGAAATCCTCGCGGCGGTCGGACCAGCGCAGGCCGCCGCGCGCCACCGGGCCGAAGC